>NZ_JBFULS010000019.1:0-88345 GCF_054049775.1 Methylobacterium sp. P5_C11
CCTCGATCCTGCTCCAAGCATCGGCCGACGACAAGATCCAGTTCGCGTTCAGGCACACGTCACGCAGTCGGCCATTGAACGACGCGACCAGCGGGTTGTTGGTCGGCTTGCTTGCAGAGGTGGAAGACCCTCTTGTGATTGACACGCCATGCCGCCCAGCGCAGCAGACTACAGATCCGGAAATACCCGTAGCGCACCTGGCTCTTGCCCAGCCCGTCTCTTGGCCAGATCGCAGATACGCATCCGCAGCGGTGCCTGATCGGGTGTGGTCGAGCGGTAGCGGACGCCCGACCGGCCGACGCCGAGCGCGGCGCAGCTGCGCCGCTCGCTCACCCCGTACGTTTCCTGAACCTTCGACCACCAGTTGCACAAGCCTGCGGTTCTGCTCTTCAAGCTGCTTCAGCCGGCGCAACTCGCCCGTGCCGAGCCCGCCGTAGAGCTTCGTCCAGCGGTAGAATGTCAGCTCGGAGATGCCCCTCCGACGTAGCATCTCCCCCAACCGGCGCCCCGGTCTCGGCCTGCTTCAGTGCGAAGGCGATTTGCTCTTCGGTGAACCTGCTCTTCTTTACGGCTCCGCTCCTCCCGACAGGGGCTCACAAAACCGGAAAACCCGCACTCAAGCTGGGCCAAAGCGACGGGGGGACGTCAATTAGGCCAGATACGGCTCTATCCTCTTCCTGATGGCTCAATCGTTCATAGCACTGTACCAATCCCGCATCCGCCCGGGCTGCAAGGCTTGAGCCGCTGAGCTAGCGTCAGCTCGAAGTTGATCCGGCGACTGCCCGTACATTTGTTTGAACACACGGGATCCGTGGCTCAGACTGGCGAAACCGACCGTTTCCGCAAAACGGGTAATGGATGTCTTTAGCCCAGGCTGAAGGATCAGCGATCGCAGGCGAGCAGCACGGCGACGCGTGACCACCGTCTCGACGCCGCCGACGTCAGCCATCGCACGATACAACGAAGCCCGTGAAACGCCAATACTGCGGGCAACGAAGTCGACGCTAAGATTTCTTCCAAGATTGTCTTCGATAAATATTTCCGCACTTAGGCGACGGCCTAATTCGACGTCGCTTTCACCGGCTGCGTCACTGAGGGCGGAGTGAGATATTCCCTGAATTTGACCGAGCATGCCAGCGATGACTTGACTGCTCCCGGCGGTTAACGCCTGAGGAAAACTCGTTGCGTAGCGGATCAGATAAAGTACAGTTTTGCCAATCGAGCCTATTTCACTCTTCGGAAGGACGCGTCCGTGCAGGTGGCGCGCGTTCGGTGCTACAACATCGACTAAATCGCGGGCTAGGATCACAGTGACATAGTCCGCATTCTCTACCATCGACATCATCGGCTGGGTCGCATCAAAGAGAACTGCGTCCCCTGGGACAAGACGGCGCTCCTCGCCGCTCAGACCACTGACCATTCGACCGGATCGCAAGACTTGGAGATAGTAGTGCTCGAAACCGTCACGCCGGATCTGGGCGGGGTCTCTTCTGTGGTTAGCGCCGATGATCTGGCGATCGAACAGAGTCAGGCGGCCGAAATGATGAGCGGCGATGGTGGCTTCGAATGTATCACCCAGGAGAGATGTTGTCGCTCCGCTCGACTGGATCATATCGTGATAAAGGCCGAAACTCTCGGTCGAGGCCCGACTAAGGTATGTCTGATGCGGGCGGATCTTCCGCTGGATTCGAGGATTTGTCATACTCTTGTGGGCTGAGGCGTTGAACGCGTTAAGCGCCCGGGAGCGACCTGACCGGCATTTTGAACCGAGCCGATCGAGTGGCTACGGCATGGTGGCGACCAAGGGTAGCCGGAATGGCCTGCTGCCGGTTTGGTTGGCACCATCTTAAGCCAAATGGGCTCGGTTCTCGAACTAGACCGGGCGTGAGATAGGCCGAGGTCGAGTGGATACGCTGCCGCTTGTAGTAGCCCTCAATGTGAGCGAACAGATCGCGCAGCGCCGCAGCCCCGGTGGCCCGACGCCGGTGATGGACGAACGCGACCTTGAAGGTGTGGAAGGAGCCCTCCATGCTTTATCGTAGCCGCATGCCGTGCGGCTCATGGATGGCTTTGCCCTCATGCTGGCGAGCTGCCTGCGATAAGCCTCGGCCGCGTACGGGCAGGCGCGATCCGAGGGACAGATGAGCCCGGCGGCCGGTCGCGGCCGCTGGGCGGCCCTCATCGGCGCAGCGCCGCTCAACTCGGCCCGCATATGAGCGCGCATCGACCAATCGACGATCTTGCGCGTGACCAGATCGAGGACGGCGGCTAGGTAGAGCCAGTCCTCGCTGGTCGGCAGGCAGGTGATGTCGCTCCGTGGTCCTTCGGTTCGGCGAGCCAAACCGTGTTCGGCTCCGCCGCGGAGACGTCCTGCCTCAAGAGGCTCGGCGCGATCGGGAGATCATGACAGCTGTCGGTCGTGCAGGGCCGGAACCGATGACCCGCCAGGGCACGAATGCCATGCCGACACATGAGACGCTCTACCCGCCCACGGCTGACAGACCGGTCCTCGGCCCGCAGCGAGGCCTGCACGCGCGGGGCACCGTAGCGCCGAGGGTGGGCGGTATGGATGCGCCGGGCGTCGCCCAGAAGCTGGAGGCCGAGCGGGCGCTCTCGGGCCGCGACCGCCAACCGTAGAGGCCGCTGGGAGAGACTCCGAGCACGCGGCACATGAGACGCACTGGCCATGTGCCGCGCCTACTGCGCGATGAAGGCGGACTTCATATCGCTTCCCTTGCACAGCAGGCGGCAGCCTTTTTCAGGATATCGCGCTGGGCCTTCAGCCGGGCGATCTCGTTGCGCAGCCGGTCGATCTCGATCGCCTCGGAGTTTCATCCGGCCCTGGACGGGAAAAGGCGTGCCGCGGATCGACCGCCGCCTGCTTTACCCACCGGTGCAGCATCGTCTCGTGACCGTCGAGATTGCGCGCCGCCTGCGCGACACTGACACCGCGTTCGCGAACCCGTCGAGCCCCCTCGATCTGGAACTCACGCCGGAACTCGCAACGCTGCAGGGCGCACATCCGGCCTCACCATCACACCTGAACCAGGTGTCCGTGAAATCGGCAGAAGGCCATAAAGCCGGTCAGGTCGCAGGCTTTTTCGTTTCAGCTCTCTGGGCTTTGGCCGTTTACCCGTTTGACCCGAGCTTCGATCGCAGCGAGGCGCTGGCGAAATGAAGCCAGGAACGCTGCCACCATTTCAGCCCTTGGATGCTCGTTCCGACCCAGCACCTCGCCCGAGGCCATCAAGTAAGTAGTCACCGTCCGCCAGACATGCAGAATAAAACTAATTGATGAGTTTGTGACAAAAATCGGTGCGGATATGGACCAATGCGCCTTCCCAAATTTGGCAAGCCGACAGCGTATCGTCCCTGAGTTCCTGGATAACAATCATGGACAAAAATTTGACGTCCAAGGCTAGCTTGATAAGTCTTGACGCAACGAGATTTTTTGCTGCCATGATGGTTGTCGTCTATCATTTCTTATTTTACAGCTGGAATGAGCCTTCAAGCTATTGTGGGATCGGATTCTTAACATCGGGCGGCCCTAATTATCACCAATTTGTGTCTTTGACTTGGTTTGGCTGGCTTGGAGTCCAAATTTTCTTTTGCATATCTGGATTTGTAATCGTTTATTCAGCAGTCAATAAATCGGTTTCCAGTTTTATGACGTCGCGAATAGAGCGCTTATTTCCTGCGCTGCTGTTTTTTTCAACGATCAACTTCGTCGTGATGTTTTTCGAGCATTGCACGTCGACGCAAGCGCTTATTATTAGCTTTCTAAAGTCGATCACGCTATTTCCAAAAGGTCCTTGGATCGATGGCAGCATCTGGACGCTGACCGTTGAAATAGTATTCTATTTTCTCATTGCACTATGCTTGCTAATATCTAATCAAAGAATGATTTATGCTGTCGCACGCGCCTGGTTGGCGGCCGTATCATTTGGAACAATCCTGATTGCCCTTCAGCTGTTTGACTCTAATTCCAGCGCTGGCGCATTGATGTTGCAGTTTTCACACACTTACATTTCTCGACCCTTGATGTTCAGCACTGGCGCCTTCTTTCTAACGGGGATATTTGGCTACGAAATATATTCGACGGGTCAAAGTAATCAGCGCTGCTTCCTTTTATTCACCTCGATTTTTGTTGCGGCGTTCCACATACATTTAGCTTGCTTGGATCTTAAAGCGGTCAACGAATTCGGTCAGAGTAGCTTGATACCGATCATGTTCTTTATCCTTGCGGTCGCGCTCGTATCTTTGGCTTTATACTTTGAAAGACGCGCAACAATCGACAGCCGGTTGACGAAATTTGTCCGGCGCATCGGCCTCGCGACATATCCAATTTATTTGATAAATCAGATTTTTGGAGGATGGATGCTCGGCTTTGCCTATAAAACGGTTGGTAATAATGTGTACACTTGCTTCGCCATGATCATTCTGGTGATGGTATTAGGATACGCATTTGCAGTTTATTTAGAGCCGCGGATACGCGATGCGATATTCAAAAATAGGCATTGGAGTCATCTTAAATATTCAAGCCAAAAATGGCCTATACACAACAAGAAATTTCACACCATTTCAAATCCGTCGTGAATCGAGGATTTCCCTAGCGATTGCCTGAAGCCGTGGGCTAAGCCCCGAATGCCGGACTGCCTGTGAGCGTTGTCGTTCGAGCGCAGCGACGCGGACGGAGATTTCACCTGCGCGGTGAGGCGTGGGAGTCCGGGTGATCCCTCATACCATTCGGCGCTGATCATAGCCGATAGGCCGGGTCCCGCAGGCCGAGAGACATGATCTTCCACGACTACGCGATCAGCCAATTCCAAGCGTCGCAGCAGCCGTCGATGATGTCGTCATGGGAGGCGAAGATCCGGTCGCCGAGCCGGTTGTCGCGCCGGCATCCTCCAGGATCGGGACTGCATGGGACCGAGGGGCAACGCCGCGGCTGATCTCGGCCGGATGCAGGCTCATCGCCTCGCTGTCGCAACGGGGCAGCACGAGGCCGGCGCCCTGGCCCTTCTCGGGACAGATCGAGCCAATTATGCAAGCGTCGGCCGTGCGTTGGTCTCTGGGCGCTGCGGACCGTGTCCAGCGCCGCGCCCAACGTCGAGGCAGAGTGTTCGTCTGACCGTTTCGGGCCTCGTCCTGACATCAGAGTCTAACCGCCGTGACCGGCGGCAGACCTGCGCGGACGGCTGGCAGGTTATTGAACACCGTCAGCGCAGCTGGATCCGGCTCACGGCGGAACGGGCGGGCCGACAACGTGTTAAAGCCCAGCGCCTTGACCGCGCATACCGACTCGTACAGGCCAGCCGCCTCAGGGCATCAGCACAAAAGTCCTCACGCAGCGGCACGGTAGCGGACATGGCGAACCCGTCCGGTCCACCGCAGGAGATCACCGCCGTCGACGCTGCGTAAACCCGTCAGTCGCCCTAACCGCCGTTTGGTATAAGAGCCCGCTTCGGTTTTCGGCGAGGTCGATTCGCGTGCGGTCCGGTTCTAGGCTCTCCGAACGCTGGTTCACCCTGGCGCTCTGGCTCGTCGCGCTGGTCTTCGCGTGGTTCCTCATCGGGCTGGGATCCCTGGTCGTCGGCGACCTGCCGCAGGTCGAGCAGCGCTACACCCTCGACCAATTCCTCGACACCGACCAGGGACGGACCTCGGCAGAGGCCCTGAAACAGATCCGTCGCGACCAGGACGACAACCGCCGGCGGGTCGAGCAGGATCAGCTCGCCCTCGAGGCAGCCCAGGCCGCCTCCGAGGGCGCGCGCGAAACCTTCGCCAATTGGCTGAAGACCCGGGACGCCACCCAGCGGGTCGACCAGGATCCCGGCCTGATCGCGCGGACGCAGCAGCTCGACGCCCTGAAAGCCGCCGAGCGCACCATCGAGGAGCGACTCGCCACCTCGGCCCGGACCGGGCTCGACCTGTCCGAGCGCGAATCCGCGCAGGTCCAGGCGGACGGCGCCCTGCGGACCGCGGCCCAGGAACGGCTCGATGCGGCCCAGCGCGGTCAGGAGCTGCGCGTCTTCGCCTATCGGCTCGGCCTGACGCTGCCGCTGCTGGCGCTCGCCGGATGGCTCCTGCTCAAGCGGCGACACACGCGCAACTGGCCGTTCGTCTGGGGGTTTGCCTTCGCGGCAGCCTTCGCGTTCTTCGTCGAACTCGTGCCCTACCTGCCGAGCTACGGCGGATACGTGCAGTACGGCGTCGGCGTGATCGCGACGCTGGTCGCCGGTCGTGCCGCGATCGGCGCGCTCCACGCCTATCGCGCGCGGCAGGCCGCCGTGGAGTCCCGTCCGGACGCGGAACGGCGCACCGAGATCGCCACCGACCAAGCCCTGGCCCGGCTCGCCAAGAAGGCCTGCCCCGGCTGCGAACGGCCGATCGCCCTCGACGACGCCAGCACCAACTTCTGCCCCCATTGCGGGCTCGGCATCTTCGCCCATTGCCCGTCCTGTGCGCAACGCAAGAGCACCTTCGAGCGCTTCTGTCGGGCCTGCGGCACCCCCACCCCGGGCCTCGCGCGCGCGATCCCCTGAAGCCCGGGGCACCTCCGGCCCGCAGGCGCCGGCGCGCGTCCGTCCAAGGATCGGCGTCGCCTCCGGCCAAACCGTCGACGGGGCTCGCGGTCTCCCGGCGGCGCGCCCGAGGCCGGCCACCTCAGGCGTTGTCGCCTCGGATCGCCGCGATGACCGCCTCGGTGACCTGTCGCGTCGTCGCCGTGCCGCCCAGATCCGGGGTGTGCAGGCCCGGATCCGCGGTGACGCGCTCGACCGCGCGCATCAGCCGTGCGGCCGCCTGCGCCTCGCCGAGATGGTCCAGCATCTGACACGCCGTCCAGAACGTCGCGATCGGATTGGCGATGCCCTTGCCGGCAATGTCGAAGGCCGAGCCGTGGATCGGCTCGAACATCGACGGGAAGGTGCGCTCCGGATTGATGTTGGCCGTGGGGGCGATGCCGAGGGAGCCCGCGAGTGCCGCCGCGAGATCCGACAGGATGTCGGCGTGGAGGTTCGTCGCCACGATCGTGTCGAGGGTGCCGGGCTTCACGACCATGCGCATCGTCATGGCATCGACCAGCATCTTGTCCCAGGTGACGTCGGGGAAGTCCCGGGCGACCTCGGCGGCGATCTCGTCCCACATCACCATGGCGTGGCGCTGGGCGTTCGACTTGGTGACCACCGTCAGGAGCTTACGGGGCCTGCTCTGCGCCAGCCGGAATGCATAGCGGATGATCCGGTCGACGCCCGAGCGGGTCATCATCGAGACGTCCGTGGCGACCTCGTTCGGATGCCCCTGGTGGACCCGGCCGCCGACGCCGGCATATTCGCCCTCCGAGTTCTCCCGCACGATCACCCAGTCGAGTTCCGGTCCCGAGACGTGACGCAAGGGGCTGGTGATGCCCGGCAGGATGCGGGTCGGACGGACATTCGCGTACTGGTCGAAGGGCTGACAGATCGCGAGGCGCAGGCCCCAAAGGCTGATGTGGTCGGGCACGTCCGGCGCGCCCACCGCGCCGAAGAAGATCGCGTCATGGTCGCGGATCCGGTCGCGGCCGTCGGCGGGCATCATCACGCCATGCGTCTTGTAATAGTCGGACCCCCAGTCGAAGTGGTCGAACCGGAACCGGAACGTCCCGTCCTTGGCGGCGAGGGCGTCGAGGGCCTCGATGCCGGCCGCGATGACCTCGACGCCGATGCCGTCGGCCGGAATCGCCGCGATGGTATAGGTCTTCATGGAGAACTCCGTGCCTGCGGAGGAGCATCTAGCGCACACAGGCCGGGCCGGCAGGCTCGAACGCGCGAGCGGATCGGCGGCGAGCGCGGGGGAGGGCGGTCACCGCTTCCCTGCCGGGAACGTCCTGCACGCGGGCGGCGACGGGCGGGACGCCGCCGGCCGTCCGGGGATGCGGTCCGGCGCCGGTCCTAGGACGGCAGGATGAAGCCGGAGGCGGCATAGGTCAGGGCCGCGACGAGGGCCGCGGCCGGCATCGTGATCACCCATGCGACCACGATGCCCTGCGCCACGTTCCAGCGGACGGCCGACACCCGGCGGGCCGCCCCGACGCCGACGATGGCACCGGTGATCGTATGGGTTGTCGAGACCGGGATCCCGAACGCCGTCGCGGCGAACAGGGTGATGGCGCCCCCGGTCTCGGCACAGAAACCCTGCATGGGCGACAGGCGGGTGATCTTCGAGCCCATCGTGTGGACGATGCGCCATCCGCCCAGCAGGGTGCCCAGCGCCATGGCGGTCTGGCAGGACAGCACCACCCAGAGCGGCACGTGGAAGGCTCCGCTCTCGCCGTGGGCGTAGAGCAGGGCCGCGATGATCCCCATGGTCTTCTGGGCGTCGTTGCCGCCATGGCCGAGCGAGTAGAGCGAGGCCGAGACGAATTGCAGGCCCCGGAACACCCGATCCACGGCGTGCGGCGTCGAGCGGACGAAGATCCACGAGACGGCCAGCATCAGCACGAGGCCGAGGGCGAAGCCGAGAGCCGGGGAGAGGATGATGGCGGCGCTGGTGGCCAGAACACCCGGCCAGACGATCACGCCCAACCCGGCCTTGGCGATCCCGGCGCCGAGCAGGCCGCCGATCAGGGCGTGAGAGCTCGATGACGGAATACCGGCATACCAGGTGATCAGGTTCCAGGTGATGGCACCGCCGAGCGCTCCGAGGATCACCCGGTCGTCGACGGAAGCGACGTCGATGATGCCCGAGCCCACCGTCCCGGCGACGTGCAGCCCGAACACCAGGAAGGCCACGAAGTTGAAGAAGGCCGCCCAGAACACGGCGTAGCGGGGTGCCAGGACCCGCGTCGACACGATGGTGGCGATGGAATTCGCGGCGTCGTGCAACCCGTTCAGGAAATCGAAGACCAGCGCCAGGGCGATGAGGACGACGAGGAACGTCACGGAGAGGCCTGTGGCTCAGACATGTTCGACGACGATGCTGCTGATCTGATTCGCCACATCCTCGAACCGATCCATGACCTTCTCCAGGTGGCCGTAGAGTTCGGATCCCACGAGGAAGGCCATCGGGTCCCGCCCGGACGCCTTGAACAGGGCTTTGAGGCCGTCGTTGTGTAGGTCGTCGGCGCGGCCCTCCAGCTCGATGACGCGCTCGGTGAGGCCGTTCAGCACCGTGGCGTTCTCGCCGAGCGCCCGCAGCTTCGGCAGGGCCTCGGCAGTGACCTGCGCCGCCTCCTGAATGACCGCCCCCATCTCGCGCATCGCCGGATCGAAGGTGGTCACCTCGAACAGCTGAACCGCCTTGGCGGTCTTGAGCATCTGGTCGATGGCATCGTCGAGGGAGCCGACCAGGGCCTGGATGTCGCCGCGGTCGAAGGGCGTGATGAAGGTCCGCCGCACCGCCAGGAGCGCCTCCCGGGTGATCGTGTCCGCCGCATCCTCCTGGGCCGCGAGGGCGGCGTAGGCCACCGGCACGGCTTCCGTGCCGTCGAGCAGAGCCCGGAGCGAGGCCGCGCCGTCGACGAGGGTCGCGGCATGACGCTCGAAGAGATCGAAGAACCGGTCCTCCCTCGGCATCAACGCACGGAACCAAGCCAGCATGTCGTGTCCGGATCGAGAGGTTGGCGTGACCGCCGGGCGCGAGACCGCCCGGCAGGCACAACGGACGAAGGAGCCAAGCCGATCCGCCCCCCCAAGAACAATCTGCCGCCGCTCAGAGCCTGCCGCCCGGCGGCCCTGATCAGCCGGCCGGCCCGGTCGCGGCGCGGGGCCGGCCGAAATCCGCCGGCTCACGGTCGCCGTGCCGTATCGCGACCCGCTTCCACGCGGTCGACCGCGCCGCAGCGCCATCCTGGCTGGCTTCGATCTCGCCGTGTCCCTGGGCTGCAGCTCGCGGACCAGCGCTGCGCGCCGACGATCCGGAGCGATTACGCGGACCGGCACCAGGAGCGGGACGTTCCCGGTGCAGCGGCGCTCACCGCAGCTGAAGCGGGCCGAGGCGCCTCATGGCCCGTGGCGCTCGCCCCCGAAACCGCTTTCGGCCGAAGGTCCGGCGCGGGTCCGTCAGGCGCGGATCCAGCGTGTTCCGCCGGCCGTGGCGCGGCTGGAGACTCGCTCCGATGGCCACCAGCGCAGCCGACCCGATCAACGCGACGAGCGCCGCGCCCCAGAAGATGCTTTCGAACATCAGGTCCTCCCGTTCTGGAGACCCGCCGCGGGCCGATCAGGGCCGCGAACGACCGCGAATCAAGCTAGACCATTTGAGCAAGGGCAATCAATGCTTAGTCTCGGCGGTTATTCGGCTATCGACATCTGATTTCGCACCGGGGTCGCGGCGGCCCGTTTCGGCGGAGGCCTTGCGCCAGATCAAGGCGGCGGACGTGCTGCTTGCCGACGATCGCCCGCATCGAAACGGAGACCGCACGATGCACGCCTATCGCGTCACCTTCTACAAGACCGTGGCGGACGATGCCGGCCACGAGTACCGCGTCCGACAGCGGACGGTCCTGGTCCGCGCCCGCTCCGAGGTCACGGCCGAATGGAAGGCCAAGGCCTTGCTGTGCGAGCGGGCGCATGTGATCGATTGGCGCCTGCGTGCCGACAGCTGCGAGATCGAAATCGTGTCCGAGATCGCCGCTTGAGATACCGGGCCCACAATCCGCGGCCGGTGGACCGAGAGGATCCGATTCCTGCGCACTCTCGCCATCATTCCGACCTCTGCGCGCGTCACGACCGTCGCGGCACCGGACCGGGACCGCGATCGGTGGCGGCCTTTACGAAGCGTTCACCGCCCGGGTGTCCGATCCAGTTCAGAAGAGGCAGGGAAACGAGAGCGATGCCGAGCGAGACGAACACGACGTCCCAGAAGGCTCCGCCCCAGGGACCGATCCTGGAGTTGTGGCGCATCGTGGCGCTCGCGCTGATCGTCGCCGCCGGGATGTTGTTCGTCCACCTGATCGTTCCCGCCGAGGCCGACGCGTCCGCCTCGCCGACGATGGCCACACCGACTGTCGGCAGCCACACCCTCCGCTGAGACGCCTGACCGGCGCGCGGGCACGCGGACCGGCCGTTTGCATCGACCGGGCGGAGCCTGACAGCACGGCCCGTTGCACCGATCCCGATGACCTGCGCGACGACGGCGCGCGACGCGGTCGGGAGGACCTAAGACCGCGTCGCTGACCGGTCTACTGCGCGGTCGTTCCGGTGCCAGCCTGATCCAGGGCGGTCGCCGCCGCCTTCAGGTCGCGCCGCGCCTTGGCGATCGCCGTGGCCTTCTCGTCACCTTGCGCATTCAACGCTTCCAGGAAGGCCGTCCAATCCGCGCGGGCACTGCTCGGGATCTGACCGTCGAGCCGCTGGCGGAGCAGGGCGACGCGCCCCTCGGGCGTCACGCCTGCCGGCGCCGCGA
Organism: Methylobacterium sp. P5_C11; assembly: GCF_054049775.1. NCBI lineage: Bacteria > Pseudomonadati > Pseudomonadota > Alphaproteobacteria > Hyphomicrobiales > Methylobacteriaceae > Methylobacterium > Methylobacterium sp. P5_C11. The sequence continues at coordinate 11,386 of NZ_JBFULS010000019.1, forward strand.
CGTCGGCATCGTACACGCCGACCGCGCAGATCTGGTCGCCGGCCCTGGTATAGTAGGTGGTCTTGGGCTCTTCGACAGTGCTTCCGGGCTTGGGAAACCGGTAGCGGATCACCGAGATCTGCCCGGACTTGGCCGTAGTCAGCATCGTGCGGATGAAGTGGTTGCCGGTCGAATCGTGCAGATCCCGCACGTCGTGGCCGTTCAGGATCGGGTTGGGATGCGCGCTCATCACGCCGTCCGGACCGATACAGAACACGTAGGTGTCGGCGGTGCGGAAGCCGCGGGTGCCGCCAGAGAAGTCCTGAAGCGCCCGGGTCCTGTCGGCCTTCAAGGCCCGGTCGACGCGCCCGAGCATCCAGGACGCAAATCTATTGGGGCTCGGGTCGTCGCAGGCGACCGGCGCCTCGCCATCGCCACAGGCCCGGGCCGGTGCGACCGGTCCTATCCAGAGCCCCAGGAGGACCGCAAGCACCCAAGCATGTCTGGCCATCCGGGCCTCCCGAATTCAGTGTATCCTTTCGAATCGGCGTGATGAGAGACTCGTCTCGCCACCTTGGCAAGGACGCAAGACAGGTCTCACGCGTTCGTCAGCGTCATTCGGCGTGCCGGCGGGCTACTGCATCGGCAGCGGGATCGGCTCGACGGCGACCTCGCCGATCCCGCGGCCCGCGAGGGCTGTCCGCAGGGCATCGGTGAGGCAGGAGCCGGCCGTGAAGGCGCCGAGCGCGGCGCCGTGCCGGTCCGCCGCACGGGGCGCGGGGCCGATCAGTTGCACGACGCGCCGGGCGATGGCCGGGGCCGGATCGATCCAGGTTACCGGCCAGGGAGCCGCGGCCTCGAGGCGGGGCAGCAACAACGGGTAGTGGGTGCAGGCGAGGCAGACCACGTCGGTGCGCCGTCCGTCCGCCTCGGTCACGAAGCAGGGGGCGATCTCGGCGACCAGGACATCGTCGTCAACGGGTGTGCCGGCGAGTTCGGCTTCCGCGAAACCGGCGAGGTTCTGCGAGCCGACCAACGTCACCGCGCAGGCGCCGGCATAAGTCGCGATCAGGTCGCGCGTGTAGGAGCGCGCCACGGTGCCCGGCGTCGCCAGGAGCGTCACGAGGCGGGAGCGCGTCGCTTCGGCCGCCGGCTTGATCGGCGGCACGACCCCCACGAAGGGCGTTGTGAAGCGCTGGCGCAGGGCCGGAAGCACCAGCGTCGAGGCGGTGTTGCAGGCGATCACCACGAGGTCGGGCCGGTGGATCGCGATCAGACGCTCCATCACGACGAGGACGCGGGCAATGAGGGTCGCCTCGCCGAGCCGGCCATAGGGAAAGGCGGCATCGTCGCCGACATAGACGTAGCGGGCATCCGGGCGGGCGCGTCGCACGGCGTCGAGGACGGTCAGGCCGCCGAGTCCGGAGTCGAACACCAGGATGGTCGGCTCGGCGGCGGCGCGCAGCGCCGCGGCGGACAGGCTGGCCCCGGCCATCAGATCGATCCGCATCAGAACCCAAGACTCCTCATAGAGCGTCCCAAAATCTCGGGGTGGAGGGTTAAGGCGGTCTCACTGCGGCACAAGAAAGACCCGCGATCCCCAACCCGTTCCGTTAATCGCCGCGTCGGCGCGGCGAACCGAACCCTGCGTCGTCGCGCCGACCGGCCTCCGCAGCAGCGGAGGTTGTCGGAGCCCGGCCAGATCATATCTTCTGCGACCAAGGCGGGAATCGAGGAGACGGTTCTCGCGGATGCCCGAGACAGGGGAAGATCGCCATGGCAGCGACGGCCGCACTGCGACCGCACGAAACGCGCGAGTCCGGAGCACCGGCGTTTCCGCCACCGCCCGTGACCGCTCGGCCGATCGACCGCGCCGCCTGGATCGCCGCCTTCCGGCAGGTCCGGAGCGAGACCGAACGCCGCGCCGCGCCGCTCTCGCCGGAGGACCAGCAGGTCCAGTCCATGGCCGATGCCAGTCCGACCAAGTGGCACCGGGCTCACGTCACGTGGTTCTTCGAGCAGTTCCTGCTGCGCGAGCACCTGCCGGGCTACGCCATCTACGACGCGCGGCTGCACTACCTGTTCAACTCGTACTATGTGGCGGCCGGCCCCCGGCAGCCGCGCATCCAGCGGGGCATGATCACCCGCCCGACCATGGCGGAAGTCGCGGCCTACCGCGCCCATGTCGACCGCGCCGTCGAGGCCCTGCTGGGTCAGGCCTCCGAGCGTGCCCTCGAGGCGCTGCTGCCGATCCTGGAGATCGGGCTCTACCACGAGCAGCAGCACCAGGAACTCCTCCTCACCGACATCCTGCACGCTTTCGCGCAGAACCCGCTGAACCCCGCCTACGATCCGTCCTGGCGCTTCCCGCGCGCGGCGGCGCAGTCCGGTCAGGTCCAGCTCGATCGGCAGATCGCCTGGATCGGGCATGCGGGGGAGGGGTTCTCGTTCGACAACGAGTCGCCGCGCCACGAGACGCTGATCCCGGCCGGCCGCATCGACCGGGCTCTGGTGACCAATCGCCAGTGGCTCGCCTTCATGGAGGACGGCGGCTACGCCAAGCCGGAGCTGTGGCTCTCGGACGGCTGGTACGCCGGCCCGGGGGAGGGCTGGGAGGCTCCCGGCTACTGGCGACGCGAGGGGAAGGCCTGGGCGACCATGACGCTCGCGGGCGAGCGCCCCGTGGATCTCGACGCGCCCGTAACCCACATCAGCTACTACGAGGCCGATGCCTATGCCCGCTGGGCCGGCCGCTTCCTGCCCACCGAGTTCGAGTGGGAGGTCGCAGCCCGGGACGGCGGCCTGCCGGATGCCTTCGGCCTCGTCTGGCAATGGACGCGCAGCGCCTACGTGGCCTATCCGGGCTACCGACCGCTCGCGGGGGCGCTCGGCGAGTACAACGGCAAGTTCATGGCCAACCAGTTCGTGCTGCGCGGCTCATCGGTGGCGACGTCAGAGGGCCATGCCCGCCTGCCGTATCGCAACTTCTTCTACCCGCACCAGCGCTGGCAGTTCACGGGCCTGCGCCTCGCCGATGCCGCCTGACGCGCCCCGGAGCCGACCTTGACCATCAAGCCCACCTTCGCCGAGGCGACGCCGGTTGCCCTCGAAACGACGCCCCTGACCTTCCTCGACGACGTCCGGGCCGGTCTGACGAAACCCCAGAAGGCGCTCTCGCCGAAATACTTCTACGACGCGGCCGGATCCGCACTCTTCGAGGCGATCACGCAACTGCCGGAATATTATCCGACCCGCACGGAGATCGGCATCCTCGAGTCCAGCGGCCCGGAGATCGCGGCTCTGCTGCCGCCCCATGCGGCCCTCGTGGAGTTCGGCAGCGGCTCGACGGTCAAGCTCCGCCGCCTGCTCGGCCATCTCGACACGCTGGCCGCCTACGTGCCGGTGGACGTCTCGGGCGAGTTCCTGCGCGGACAGGCGGCGGGCCTGCGCGGTGACTTCCCGGACCTGCGGGTCGAGCCGGTGGTGGCCGATTTCACCCGCGACTTCGACCTGCCCGGAAGCCTCGACGGCCTGCCCCGCGCCGGCTTCTTCCCGGGGTCGACCATCGGCAATTTCGATCCCCACGAGGCCCAGGAGCTTCTGCACCGGTTCGGGCGGATCCTGGGGCCGGGCGCGCACATGATCGTCGGCGTCGACCTCGTGAAGGACGCGGCGATCCTGGAGACCGCCTACGACGACGCGCAGGGCGTCACGGCCGCCTTCAACCTCAACCTCCTCACCCGGATCAACCGCGAGCTGGCCGGCCGCTTCGAGCCCGAGGCCTTCAGCCATCGGGCGGTGTTCAACACCGACGCCTCGCGGATCGAGATGCACCTCGTCGCCCGGGACGCGCAGGCCGTGCGGATCGGCTCCGACACCTTCGCCTTCGCGGCGGGCGAGACCATCCATACCGAGAGCAGCTACAAGTACACGGTCGCGACCTTCCGGGCGCTCACCGAGCGGGCGGGCTGGACGTGGCTGAAGGTCTGGACGGACCCGGAGCAGCTTTTCTCCGTCCACGCCCTCCGGTTGGATTAGGGGACCGCCTGGCGGGAGACGCCGCATGCGTGCCGGCCCGCTCTGGTTCTTCCTGGTGGCGCCCGGCCTGGGGGCGCTGTCGGGGGTGCTCTACGGGGCGATCTTCGCAGTTGGGCCGCTGACCGGCACGGCGATCCGCGGTGCGATCATCGGCACGCCGATCCTGCTCTACGAGCGCCGGCTCCTGATGCCCGACCTGCGCGACCGCATCCGCGCCCTCGCGACGCCGCTGTTCCTGATCGCCACGGTCGCCCTCTACATCGCGTTCATCGTGGCCGGGAACGCGGTCGCCAGCACGGTGCTGAACCAGCTGTTCCGCTTCATGTACAGCGAGCGGAACGCGATGCTGATGTCGCAATCCGGCCTGCTCTACGCCCTCGCGATCTCGGCCCTGATGGTGTTCGTGTTCCGGGTCCGCGACCTGATCGGTCCCAGCGTGTTCGCCAACCTGCTGATCGGGCGCTACCACCGGCCGATCAGCGAGGAACGGATCTTCCTGTTCCTCGACGTGACCGGGTCCACGCGTTTCGCCGACCGCTACGGAGACCGGGCCGCCCAGGCCTATCTCGGCCAGGTCTTCAACGCCCTGGCGCTCCCGGTGGCGCGCGCCCGCGGCTCGATCGACGATTACATCGGCGATCTGGCGCTGGTGACCTGGACCATGGATCGGGGCCTGCGCGACGCGGCCTGCCTGCGCTGCGTGTTCGAGTTCGCCGCGCGTCTCGCCGACGACGCGGACAGCTGGCGCGCCCGCTTCGGGCAGGTGCCGGAATTCCGCGCGGCGCTCCATTGCGGCCCAGTGGTGACCGCCGAGATCGGCCTCGAACGCCACAAGATCGCGTATTTCGGCGACGTCGTGAACACCACGGCGCGGCTGGAGGCCCTGTCGAAGACCCTGGGGGTCCATGTCCTCGTGTCGGCCGATCTCCTCGCCCGGATCGGCCCGCTGCCCGACGACCTGACCGCGGAGGCACTCGGCGCCCATAGCCTGCGCGGACGCGCGGAGCCCCTGGCGGTCGCGGCGATCCGGCACCGTGCGGCCGCGGGACCGCCGACGCCGCCCGGGTGAGGGAGCGAGGCGCGCCGAAGGCGGTTCCTGACGGCGTCGCGGTGCCGCAAGCCGCTTCGCGTCAGAGGCCGAGGGCCGTCAACACTGCCCGCGCGGCACGCGCGCCGTCGAGCGTCGCCCCGCCGACCGTCATGGCCCCGCCGCCGGCCAGAGCTTCCCCGGCGAAGAAGACACGCCCACCCACCGGTTCGCGCAGGCGGTCGCGGGATTCCGCATGGCCGGGGGCCACGATGGAGTACGATCCCTGCGCCTGCGGATCCGTCCACCAGCCCGCCAGCCGTCCGGCCACGACGGCCTCCCGGGCGTCCGCCCCCAAGATCGCGGCGAGGCGCTCGGTGGCCAGCGCCACGGCGGCGGCTTCACCCGCCCGGCACAGATCCCGCGCCAGATCGCCGCCGAGATTGGCCACCGCCAGCGGACGGCCGAAGGGCTTCATCTCGAAGTAGATCGTCGGGCCGCCGGTGGCCACCGAGACGGCGTCGCCCAGCGCGGCCGTGTCGAGCCGCGCGGGATCGAGGCGCAGGCCGATCTTGGTGTAGGCGCCCATCCGCAGACCGTCGAGCGCCGTCCGGGTCGGGTCCGGAAGTGCCGGCGTGAACGTGAGCGTTCCGGCTCTCAGCACGCCCACCGGAACCGTGACGATCACGGCCGCCGCCGCGAGGGGACCGCGCCGCGTCTCGACCCGGACCTCGCGGCCCGACCAGTCGATCGCCTGCACCGGACAGCCGAGGCTCACCGGCAGATCCCCGAAATGCCGCGCCACCAGATCGCCGTAGCCGTCGACCCACAGATCGGAGCCGGACCAGAGGCGATCGTAATCGACGGCCGACACCCGCTCGGGATCCTCGCCGAGGGACAGACGGCTCAGGCCCGCCGCAGCCTGGACCGCGTCCGGGCCGCCGACCCGGGCCGCGTCCGCCAGGGAGGTATCGCCGCCCTTCGGGACGAGGAGCGCGTCGAGCCCGGAGAAGCCGGCGCGGCGCGCCGCCGTCTCGGCCGCGCTGGCGGCCCTGCCATCGATGACGAGTTGGCGCGCCCACCCGTCCTCGCGGGCGATAGGGGCCGCGGACGCCCGGGCGATGGGCGCCCAGGGATTGCGCTCGGCCCAATGGATATACTCGGCCCCGGCATCGAAGGGGCAATCGGGGCCGAGGGTCCTGTCGGTGAAGGCACGTCCGCCGATCCGGTCCCGCGCCTCGACGAGGGTGAAGCTCTGCCCGGCCGCCCGCAGGGTCGAGGCGGCCGCGAGCCCGGCCGCGCCGGCACCAACGATCACCACGGATCCGCCCCGGGCGCGCGCCCGGATCGCCGGGGCCGCCAGAACCATCGAAGCGAGGATGGTGCGTCGGGTCGGTGTCATGGCGCGCCCGCTCGGATCCGTCCCGGAGGGCGTCGCCCCCCGCGCGCAGAGCGGGGCGACGCGCTATCCGCGCGCGCCCTGGCTGGCCGAGCGCTTCTCCATCATGGCCTTGACCTGCATCAGTTGGTCCCAGACCTGACCCGGCGAGGTGCCGAAGAAGTCGAAGCCCGCGCTGATGCCCAGATAGATGCCCACGCAGATCAGCGGCACGAGCACCCAGGCAAGCACCTCCTCGCCGCGTCGACGCCGCTGGCGCCGGCGCCGGCGCTCCTCGCGCCGGGTGAGCTTCTTGGGGGGCGCCGCCGGCTGCGCGACGGGGGACAGAGGTCCCTCGTGCAGATTGTCAGTCATCGGGCGCCTCCTCGCCGCGGCGCATTCGCGTCGCGGCGGTCATAGACCGGCGAACCCTCCTCCGGAAGGCCACCGGCCGGCGTGCACACCATTAGGCGCGCACGAGTGGCACCTTCGGCACGGTCCGGATGCCGCCACCCGAGCTGCCGCCACCGCCCTTGTTGTCCTTCGGCGTCTTCTTCCGCGCCGCGGTGCGGGGCTTCGCGCGCTTGTGGCGCTTGGCGGCGTTGGTCACGTCCTTCTCGGGCTTCGGCGTGACCGGGCCGGCCGGGAAGTCGAAGCCCAGGCTGTCCTTCGCACCGGCCTTGGCCTCGGCATCCTCCGGCTTGCGCACGACCACCCGGACCGCACCGCCATCCTTCAGCTTACCGAACAGCACCTCGTCGGCGAGCGGCGTCTTGATGGTCGACTGGATCAGCCGGGCCATCGGGCGCGCGCCCATCGCGTCGTCGTAGCCGTGCTCGACCAGCCACTCGCGCGCCTCGTCCGAGAGCTCGATCGTGACGTTGCGGTCGGCGAGCTGCGCCTCGAGCTGGAGGACGAACTTGTCCACCACCTTCGCCACCACGTCCTTCGGGAGATGGCCGAAGGAGATGATCGCGTCGAGGCGGTTGCGGAATTCCGGCGCGAACAGCTTGTTGATCGCCTCGACGTCGTCGCCCGTGCGCTTCGTCTGGGTGAAGCCGTAGGCCGACTTCGCCAGGTCCGAGGCGCCCGCGTTGGTGGTCATGATGATGATGACGTTGCGGAAATCGACCTGCTTGCCGTTGTGGTCGGTGAGCTTCCCGTGGTCCATCACCTGCAGCAGGATGTTGAACAGGTCCGGATGCGCCTTCTCGATCTCGTCGAGCAGGAGCACGCAGTGCGGGTGCTGGTCGATCCCGTCGGTGAGCAAGCCGCCCTGGTCGAAGCCCACGTAGCCGGGGGGCGCGCCGATCAGGCGGCTCACCGTGTGGCGCTCCATGTATTCCGACATGTCGAAGCGCAGCATCTCGACGCCGAGGGACGAGGCGAGCTGCTTGGCGGCCTCGGTCTTGCCGACGCCGGTCGGGCCGGCGAACAGGTACGAGCCGATCGGCTTGTCCGGGTCGCGCAGGCCGGCCCGCGCCAGCTTGATCGCCGAGGTCAGGGCCTCGATGGCGTTCGGCTGACCGTAGACCACGCGCTTCAGGTTCTCGGTCAGGTGCTGGAGCACCACCGCGTCGTCCTTGGAGACGGTCTTCGGCGGGATCCGGGCCATCGTGGCGATGGTCGCCTCGATCTCCTTGATGCCGATGGTGCGCTTGCGGCGCGCCTCCGGCACCAGCATCTGCGAGGCGCCGGTCTCGTCGATCACGTCGATCGCCTTGTCGGGCAGCTTGCGGTCGTTGATGTAGCGGGCCGACAGCTCCACCGCGGCCTTCACGGCCTCGGTCGTGTACTTGAGCTTGTGGAACTCCTCGAAGTACGGCCGCAGGCCCTTGACGATCTCGATCGTGTCCGGGATCGACGGCTCGTTGACGTCGATCTTCTGGAACCGGCGCACGAGGGCGCGGTCCTTCTCGAAGTACTGGCGGTACTCCTTGTAGGTGGTCGAGCCGATGCAGCGCAGGGTGCCGGAGGCCAGAGCGGGCTTCAGCAGGTTCGACGCGTCCATGGCCCCGCCCGAGGTCGCACCGGCGCCGATCACCGTATGGATCTCGTCGATGAACATGATGGCGTTCGGATGCGCCTCGATCTCCTTCATCACCTGCTTGAGGCGCTCCTCGAAGTCGCCCCGGTAGCGGGTGCCGGCGAGCAGCGTGCCCATGTCGAGGGAGAACACGGTCGCGTCGGCCAGGACCTCCGGCACCTCGTGCTGGATGATCTTGCGCGCCAGACCCTCGGCGATCGCGGTCTTACCGACACCGGGATCGCCCACGAGCAGCGGGTTGTTCTTCTGCCGGCGGCAGAGGACCTGGATCGTCCGCTGGACCTCGCTCTCGCGGCCGATCAGCGGGTCGATCTTGCCGTCGCGCGCCTTCTTGTTGAGGTTGACGCAGTAGGCGTCGAGCGCATCGCCCTTCTTCTTCGCGCCGCCGCGGGGATCGCCCTCGTCGCTCGGGCGCTCGGCCGCGCCCTCGTCCTCGGCGCCGCGCACGGGCTTCGCCTCGGAGGCGCCCGGCCGCTTGGCGATGCCGTGGCTGATGTAGTTGACCGCGTCGTAGCGGGTCATGTCCTGCTCCTGCAGGAAGTAGGCGGCGTGGCTCTCGCGCTCGGCGAAGATCGCCACCAGCACGTTGGCCCCCGTGACCTCCTCGCGGCCGGAGGACTGGACGTGGATCACAGCGCGCTGGATCACGCGCTGGAATCCCGCCGTCGGCTTGGCGTCCTGCCGTCCGTCGCCGGTGAGGTTGGAGAGTTCCGTATCGACGTAATCGACCAAGCTGCGCTTGAGCGTGTCGATCTCGACGTTGCAGGCGCGCATGACCGCGGCCGCATCCTGATCGTCCACGAGGGCGAGCAGGAGGTGCTCCAGCGTCGCGTATTCGTGCCGGCGCTCTCCCGCGAGCGCCAGGGCGCGGTGGAGAGCTTGTTCTAGGCTGCGTGAGAAGCTTGGCAAAGCGGGCCTCTGTGTGGGTGCCTACCGCGAGCGGCGCCTATTTCTTTTCCATAACGCACTGGAGAGGATGTTGGTGTTTGCGCGCGAAGTCCATGACCTGCGTCACCTTGGTCTCCGCCACCTCGTAGGTGAAGACGCCGCACTCGCCGACCCCGTTCTGATGCACGTGCATCATGATGTGGTAGGCGTCCTCGTGGCTCTTGTTGAAGAACCGCTCGACCACCAGGACCACGAACTCCATCGGCGTATAATCGTCGTTCAGAAGGAGTACCCGGTACAGGCTCGGCCGCTTGGTCCGCGGCTTCGTGCGGGTGATGATCGCGGTGTTGGACCGGTCGTCACCCCCGGGGGCGCGCGAACCGGATGCCGTGACCGCGAAGCGCGCCGGCCAATGCCCCTTCGTCGAACTCGCGGTGCCCTGCATGGGGACCTGTGTCATGTGCGTCGAACCGATCCCTTGATTGGAGCGGGCGTCGCCGGCCCTGACGGCCGATTCTGTCCTGGCCTGTCGGGAGCAGCGCTCAGCTCCACGGTGGCTAATCTACAGACGGTGAGCCGACTTCGCCAGACGCCTGTGCGCACTTGTCCGCCCCGCAGGCGCGTCGCCCGTGCGGGTACCGGGACACTAATGCGCGTGTCCGGAACCGGCCGCCTCCCCCGAGGGCCTCTTCGACGGCAGAAGGTCGCCGGCCAGGGCCAGCACCGTGTTGCCGGCCAGGGCCGAGCGAGCCGCGATCCGCTCGCCGGCCCGGTGGAGATACGCGGTCTGGATGGCCAGGACTTCGGCCGGGCTGCGGGCCGCCGCGAGCGCCGCCCAGGTTGCTCGTAGATCGTCCGCGGCCTTCTTGGCCGCGTCGAGCCACTCGATCCCGAGGGTCTGGGTCGCCCGGGTCGCGTTTCCGAAGCGCCGCAGCGGCGTCCCGAAACCGGGGAAGCCCGGGTACGAGGGGAAGGCCGTGGGTCTCTGCATCGCCGTACTCCGGACCGCCGCCCGACCAGCCGGCCACGGGCGACCGGCGTCCTCGGATCCGGCCGGAGAGTGTGCGCCACCGCCGCCAGCGTCAAGCTTTCGCCGGCAAGGGCCGTCGACGACGGCCGATAAGCGACCGCCGGACCGACACGTTCCGGCATTCGATGCGACGGCATTAACGGGCCTGTAACTGCACCTGCCTAACTCTCCACTGATGCAGCGGGGCCACGCGATCGGCGTGACGCCCACGCAGAGGACACGACCGGCGAGATCCGGTCTCGCGAGGCAATCAGGCGTGATGCGTAGCGTAGTAGGCCGCTCCCGGACGATTCCAGCGCTCCCGGCCGCGATGCTGGCCGCCGCGGTCCTGACGGCCCTGGCCTCGCCGGCCGAGGCCCGTCGCGGACGGCACCACGGCCACGGCCATGCCCGGGCAAGCGGCGGCTACAATCCGCCCTACGCCGCGATGGTCGTGGACGTGAAGAGCGGGAAGACCCTGCACGCGGTCAACGAGGACGCCCTCCGCCATCCAGCCTCCATCACGAAGGTGATGACGCTCTACATGCTGTTCGAGCAGATGGAGCGGGGCAAGTTCGCCCTCGATTCCGAGCTGACCATCTCGGCCCACGCCGCCGCCCAGGCGCCGTCGAAGCTCGGCCTGCGCCCCGGCCAGACCATCGCGGTCGAGGACGCCATCAAGGCGATCGTGACCAAGTCGGCGAACGACGTGGCCTGCGCCATCGGCGAGAACATCGCCGGCTCCGAGGAGCGCTTCGCCCAGATGATGACCGCGAAGGCCCATGCCCTCGGCATGAGCCGGACACACTACGCCAACGCCTCGGGCCTGCCGGACCCGGACCAGCTCACCACCGCCCGCGACCTGACCGTGCTCGCCCGGGCGATCCAGGACCGCTTCCCGCACTACTATCGCTACTTCCAGACCCGGTCCTTCGCGTTTCGCGGTCGGGTGATCGGCAACCACAATCACCTGCTGGGCAACGTCCAGGGCGTCGACGGCATCAAGACCGGCTACACCCGGGATTCCGGCTTCAACCTGATGACCGCGGCGAAGTCCGAGGGCCGGCAGATCGTGGCGATCGTGCTGGGCGGTAAGTCCGGCGCGAGCCGCGACCGGATCATGGCAGACCTCGTCCGCGCCAGCCTGCCGCAGGCCTATGCCGGCGCCCGGATCTCGGCGCCCGTCACCGAGGTGGCCGAGCGCGCCCGTCCGGCGGTGGTCGCCGACGCGGTCTCGCGGACCCGCACGCAGGTCGCCTCCGCGGACGACGAGGACGTCGAGACCACCGGCACCACCGGCGAGCCCCTCGACCTCGCCCCCGCCAAGACCACGACGCCGGGCGGCACCTGGAAGCCCGGCCCCCAGGGAATCCCGAAGGCCGCCCAGGCCTATGCCGGCGCCAGCGGCGCCCAGCCGCCGTTCCCGGGCGCGTCCAAGTCGACGGCCCGGGTGGCGTCGCTGGAGCGCGACGAGCCGCCGAAGGCGGTGTCCGGCGCCCGCGTCGTGCCCACCGCCTGGGTGATCCAGCTCGGCGCCATGGACGACGAGACCAAGGCCCGCTCGATGCTCTCGGAGGCCCGCGCCAAGGTCGGCGGCAGCCTGTCGAAGGCCGCCCCCTACACGGTCAAGGTCGAGCACGGCGGCACGACGCTGTTCCGCGCCCGCTTCTCGGGCTTCGCCGAGCAGGATTCGGCCCAGGAAGCCTGCTCGGCCCTCAAGCGCAGCGGCTTCAACTGCTTCGCGACCCGGAGCTGAGCCGCCCGCGGCCCTGCTCAAGACCGTCCGGCGCGCCCGCGCGCCGGCTCAGGACGGCTGCGGCGGCGTTCGCCCGCGGCCGACGATCGGTATCTCTCTGACAACGCGCGTGGAGTTCAGCGATGTCGGTTCAGAAGCCTGTCCCGGGCCGCGTTGACGCGCGCCGCCCGCTCGGCGCTGCCCCCCTGGTCGGGGTGAGCCCGCTTCATCAGAGACCGGTGGGCCGACCGGATCTCCTCAGCGGTCGCCCCGCGCTGAAGCCCCAGGACCTGGTACGCCTCCTCCTGCGTCATCGCCCCTGGGTTCGGCGGACGGCGCGGCCGCGGGTCGCGATCGCCCTCAGCGTCTACACGCCATCCGGGCGCCCGGCGGTCGAGATACGGCTCTAGCAGGGCGGCGCCCGCAGCGTCGCGCAGGCGGCAGACCCGCAGCAGCTCGACCACGGCCCCGGTGGGCATGGTGTCGAGCCACGCCCCCGCGCCCGGCCCGGCGATGATCCGGCCGGTGCGCAGGCTGCCGTCGGGGCGCAGGAGGGCGTCGATCAGGATCGTGCGGAAGCGGCGATCCTGGGAATCTTGGGGATCGTGGGAATCTTGGGGATCACGGGGATGCCCGCCGGATCCCGGCCGGATGAGGCGGCGCAGGCGCGCCGTCATCGAGGCCTGTCCCTCGATCATCCAGACGCCGCTGAGCCCGAGCAGTGCCGCGAGAACGAGGTTCCCGTGGAGCATCAGGAACCCGGCCGCGATCAGGGCGAACGCACCGAAGGTCGGCAGCCGTTTCCGCCCGAGCGCGGCGCCGAAGCCCGCACCGAGGCCGCGCCTGAGCTTCCGGCCGAGGCCGCCGCTGTTCTTCGACAGCCACCACAGGGTCAGGCAGGCGAGCAGGCCGGCAAACAGCGCCATCGCTCAGCGCCGCACGCCGTAGGTCGCGGAGGCGCTTCCGCCAATCCGGATGCGCGTCCCGTCGCCCAGGTCGAAGACGCCCGGCCGGCGCGGCGTCGGCGGGCGGGCGCCGGCATCGCAGCCGGGTTGCGGCGGCAGGCGCACGCCCTCGGGCAGATTCTCCGGACAGAGGCGCGCGCGGGCAGGCTGCTCGGCGGCCTGCGCCGGGCCGGCAGCGAGCGGGACGAGGAGGGCGAGGAGGGCGACGCGCGTCATCGGCGGTTCTCCGCGACATCCGCGGTCGTGACCCGGACCTGCCGGATCCGGCCGTCGCGCGCGATCTTCAGGGTCATGCCGGTGCCGAGGCCCGCCTCTTCGAGGGCCGCCGTCAGATCGGCCAAGCGGTGGACCGGACGACCGTTGGCCTCGACGATCACGTCGCCGATGTCGCCGGTCTGCGGATCGACGCCGCGCAGGCCGGCCTGGGCGGCCGGGGAACCGGGCACCACCCGCACGATCACCACGCCGTCGATGCCGAGGCGCGCCGTGGCCGCCTCCTGGGCGGCGATGATGCCGATGCCGGGGTTGCGGACCCGGCCGGCCTTGATCAGCTCCGGCACGATCCGGTTGACCACGTCGACGGGGATCGCGAAGCCGATGCCGGCGCTGGCGCCGGACGGCGAGACGATCGCGGTGTTCACGCCGATCAGCCGGCCCGCGGAGTCGAGCAGGGGGCCGCCGGAATTGCCGGGGTTGATCGCCGCATCCGTCTGGATGACGCCGGACAGTTCGCGCCCCTCGCTGGTCGGCATGCGCCGCCGCACGGCGCTGATCACGCCGGTTGTGAGCGTGTGGTCCAGGCCGAACGGGTTGCCGATGGCGAAGGCCGACTGCCCGACCTTGAGGTCGGCCGAGGTGCCGATGGCCAGCGGCGGCGGCATGTGCGTCACCCGACCGAGCTGCAGGACCGCGAGGTCGTAGGACGGCGCCAGTCCCACGAGGCTCGCCGAGACCACCGTGCCGTCGCTCATCCGGACGGAGACGGATCCGCCGCTCTGCGCGGCGTTCTGGACCACGTGGGTGTTGGTGACGATGTGGCCGGCGCCGTCCCAGACGAACCCGGTGCCGGTCTGCGTGCCGCCCTGCTCGCTCCCCTGATCGTCGAGATCGAGCAGATCGCGGTTCTGCGCGGCGCCCTGCGCGAAAACGTGAACGACGGACGGGCTCGCCCGCTCGAACAGCGCGATGGTCGCGGCCTCGGACTGGGCGAGGTCGCCCCGGGCCGTCACCGCCCGCGGGGTGTCCGCCGAGTAGAGCAGCGGCTGCAGGTAGGGCTGGGCCACGTAGAGCGCCAGCAGGACCAGGACCGCGGCGAGCACGATGCGCACGGTACGATCCGGCACGGGTGACTCCGAAAGAAGGCCGAAGGCATGCCCTCGTCGGGCGGAGCCTTAAGTGCGCGTTCAGGATCGGGGCGTCAACACGGAGAGGCGCCGCCGCCGATCGGTCCCTGACGTGTTCTGCCGCACGTCGGCGGCCGGCGCAGACTGGCTAACGGAATGGTCATCATTCGAGAGCCACAATTCTCGCAAGTCTACGGTGGCGTAGACGTACTCAATACGGACCTGGAAAACCGGACAGCGCCTTCCCACGTGCCTCGGCACCGGGCGCTGGCTTCGAAGACCGCCCGAATTGATCGCAAAGTCGCCGCAGAGATGCTTGCATTGACGCTCAGACCATCGATCCCCGCCGCTCCTGGATTGAGCCCGGCGGCGGCGATCTGAACGGTCCAAAACGGTTCGGAAGGACGAGTACCCATGGAAACCGAAGCTCTGGAACGGCCCGCGGATCTGACGATCTGGCGCACGGCCTCGGCGAGCACCCCGCTCGCGCAGCCCGAGCGCTACGACACCCTGCGCGAGGCGATCGCCGCAGCGGCCGGCGCCCTGTCCGACCCGGCCAAGCAGCCCTGGATCATCACCGAAGAGGGCGAGATCCTCTCGCCGAACTGGATCCGCACCTACCTGAACTGACCCTCAGCCGACCCGAAGAACGGGGATACCGGGGATGGCGGCGGGAAGTCCCGCCCCGGTACCCCGCGGGGTCACTCCGCGGCATCCGACTGGCGGAAGCCCTCGATCCCGACCTGATCGGGATTGATCGCGTGCAGCGCCCGCCGGGCGGCCTCGAGGGGGTGCTCGGCCTCGATCCGGACCGAGGTGAGATCCGGGCTCTTGTAGACCGTGACGATGGTGTCCATCACCTCGGTGAGCGTCGTGCGCTTGTCCTCCGGCGCGGCGATCAGCAGCTGGAGCCCCCAGGCCCGGTAGAGATCGACCAGCGCCTGGCTGTTGCGGACATCGAGCTTCGAGAACGCCTCGTCGAGGAGGCACAGGCCGAGCCCCGGATTCTCGTCGCCCGGCCGGTCGCCCGGGTAGTAGGCGCTGGCCAGCGACGCGGCGATCGCCACGTAGAACGGCGCCTGGGCCTCGCCCCCCGAGCCGCGCAGCGCCCGCGCCGACATGGTGGTGCGGTTGCCCGCCCGGTCGCGCATGCCGATCTCGTACACGAAGTAGTTGCGGTAATCGGCCAGCCGCGCCGCGTCCTCCTGGCCGGCGATGAGCGCGGTGATCTCCTCCAAGGCCGCCGCCATCGGCCCTTCGGCCTCCCCGGCGAGCAGGGCCTGCGCGGCCTCGGGGGAGCGGGCCGTCTCGGTGGCGAGCGCGTGGACGGCGGCGTAGCGGCGGTCCACCGCCGCCTCGAACGCGTAGGTCTGGCCGGTGAAGCTGCGCGCCGAGAGCCGCTCGTTGAGGGCCGCGAGCCGGGCATGGACCCGCTCGAACCGGTCGGCGAGGCGCGTCAGGAGGTCCTCGGTCATGAGCCGGCGCATCTCGACCTCGGCCCGCTCGGCCTGCGCCCGGTAGCGGCGGAGTTCGTGCCCTTCGACGGCCTCGTATTCCCGCCGCACCCAGGCGAAGCCGTCGATCGCCGGGGCGTCGCCGCCGGCCGCGAGGGGGTTCTCCACCCGCCACGCGGCGCAGGCTTCGGCCAGTTCCCGCTCGGCGATCCGCCCGTGCGAGCGGGCGGCCTCCGCGGCGTCCCGGGCGAGGCCGCGCTCGGCGGTGACCCGGGATCCGGCCGCCTTGACGTCGAGGCCCGCGAGATCCCGCCGCGCCTGCGCGACCACGCCGAGGTCGAACGCTTCGGAGCGGGCGAGGCGCACCCGCGCGGCGTCGCCCGCACTCAGCTGGCGCAGGGCCGCGCGGCGGGCCGCCAGGGCGGCGCGGACGGCCTCGCGCATCGGCCCCATCCGGGCGCGCAACGCCGCCTCGTCGGCGAGCAGCCGGTCGAGCTTGGGTTCCAGTTCCTCCGCGAGTTCCCGCAGGTAACCGACCCGCTCGGTGGTCAGCGCGGCGATCTCGGCGGCGAGCCCGGCGGTGTCGCGCTTCTCGATGCCCTCGCGCTCGGTCTGGAGGGTGCGCCGCCGTCCGTCCAACCCGTCGAGTTCGGCCCGCAGGGCCTCCACGTCGTCGAGGCCGCGGGCGATGCGCGCCCGGACCGCAGCGGCCGTCCGGGCGGCCTCGCGCAGAACCGCCGCCTCGCCGCGCAGGCGGCGCGCCTCGGCCACCGCGATCTCGTGGGCGCGGCGGCTGTCGGCGGTCGGCCCGCGATGGCCGCGGGTCATCAGGAGATCGACGCTGCGGGTGACCGAATAGGCCATGCCGGCCGTGGTGCGGCCGCTCGGGGCCACCGCCCGAGCGAGGCGGGCGAGTTCGGCATCGTCCCGGGCGAGGTCGTAGCCCCCGAGCCGCACGCCGAGGAACGCCTCCGCATGCGGGTCGCTCGCCTCGATGACGGTGAGCGGCCCGTCGTCGTAGCGGCGCGCCCGCTGCTTGGCGGTGTCGGTGGTCTTGACCAGGATGCAGCGGTGGAACCGGTCGCGGCCCGACTGGAGCACGCCGAGCGCCTCGGTCAGCCGGTCCGGGGCGACCACCAGGGCCTCGCGGGCGCGCCCGAGCAGGCCTTCCAGGGCCGGCCCCCAGGTCGGGTCGACGATCTCGGCCAATTCGCAGATCGGCACCGCCGCGATGCCGCGACGCTCCAGCTCGCCGCGGAAGGCCACCGTGTCCGAGGAGAGGCGCGCGGCCGGGCCGGAGCCGGTGCGCGGGGCCGTGCGCTCGGCCTCGCTCTCCTGGGCGCGGGCCTTCAGCGCCGCATCCTCGGCGGCGCGCTCCAGGACCTCGTCGAAATCGGGCAGGCGCGCCAGCCCTTCCATCAGCTCGGCGAGGGGTCCTTCGGGGCGCAGGATCTCCTCGGGGGAGGATTCCCGGCGCAGGCCCGCCCGGGCGCAGGCCTCGGTGAGGCGGGCCGCCGGCGGGCAGGTCTGGCGCAGGATCGGCGCCACCGGCTGCAGCTTGGCCATCTGGCCGACCAGGCCGACGAGATCGCCGATCCGGCCTATCAGCTCCTTCCGGTCCCGCTCCAGCATGGAGAGGCCCAGTGTCGAGGCGGCGAGACGCCCCTCGGCCGCACTCGCGGCGGCGAGCGCCTTCTTCTCGGCGATCTCGCCGTCGATCTCGCGCGCGTGGCCGCGGCTCGCCGCGACGCGCTCGCGGGCGATGCGCAGGGTGTCGGCGCCCTCGCGCAGGCGTGTCCGGACGGCGATCAGATCGAGGCTGCGGCGGCGCAGCTCGGCGCTGGCCGCCCGCAGATCGTGGGTCGCGGCGGCGAGGACCGCCTCGCCCCAGGCCTCGTAGCGGTCCCTCAGGCGCCGCAGGCGGCCGAGGCGGCTCTCCAGCTCGGCGATGGTCTCGAGGAGGCGTCGCCAGTTCGCGATCGAGTGGCGCACGCGCTCGACGTCGAGGGGCTCCGGGTCGAGCACGAAGGCGCGCACGAAGGCGCTGGTGTCGAAGATCGGCTTGAACGCCACCGCGTTGGCGAAGCTGCGCAGGAAGTGGCGCGGCTCCGGCGCCGGCGCCCCCTCCCGCAGGGAGGCGAGGACATCGGCCGTGAAGCGCTCGCCCGAGGTCCGGTACTCGGTGAAGCTCGACGCGCGGGCGCGCAGGTCGGCGGCGATCTCGGTCCACGGCGCCGTGTAGGTGCCGCCGGGCGCGGTGCGGGCGTAGTCGGCGACCTCGAACCGGTGGCCGACCGCGATGAAGCGCGACAGCACCGTCTCCTTCGGATCCGCGGCCCGGGCCGCCAGCGCCAGCCCGACCGAGACCACGCGGCCGGAATCGGGATTCTCGAAGACCAGGACCAGCACGGTCTCGCAGGATTCCCGGGTCGGGCGGCCGCCCTCCGCCGGGTCGCTGATCCAGCCCAGGCAGTAGTCGCGCACGGTGCGCGCGCTGCGCCCGGAGGCCGAGGCGTTGAGGGCGAGGCGGCTGGCGTTGTTGCCGGCCAGCACGGTGCCGACCGCGTCGAAGATCGTCGACTTGCCGGCCCCGGTCGGCCCGACGAGCGCCGCGGCGCCGCGCAGGCGGATCTGCTCGCGGCGGATCAGGTACCAGTTCGAGAGGGCAATGTCGGTGAGGACGTACACGATGTCGGTGAGCCGGGCCGGTGACGGAGTGAAGGATCGGTCCAGTTGGCCGGACTCGGCCGCGTATGCAAGCCGACGCACACGCAGGTCTGAAGCCAGATTCCACTGCAGGTTATGACACTGTTAGCAGAAGATGCTCATGTCCTTCCGGTCTCGTCCGTACGACCGGAATTGACCGATGCGTCTCAGTCTCAAAGCGAAATTAAGCGGCCTTTTCGCCCTCCTGCTCCTGGCGGCGATCGTTCAGGGCGGCGTCACTCTCTACAAGATGCAGGAGGTCGACCAGCGGCTCGCGGAGCTGATCGACAACGCCGTGCCGTCGATCAACGAGGCCCAGTCGATCAACGCCCTCGTGATGCGGTCGCGGCTGTGGCAGTTCCGCTACGTGACGGCGGATAGCGAGGCAGAGCGCGCGACCAGCCTGAAGAACGCGGACGAGTTGATCCGGAATCGCCAGGCTAAGGTCGAGTCCTACCGCACCCTCGTGGCCTCGAAGGAGGAGCAGACGCTCTACGACGACCTGCTCGCCAAGCTGACGGTGCAGCAGGCCGACTGGGACCGCCTCCGCGCCTTTCCGGCCGATCAGCACGACCAGGCGCTCGCTTATTTCCGCGGCCCCATGAATGCCGACTATCTCGCGGCCTCGACCGCGACCCGCGCTCTCGCCGACCTGAACATCAAGACCGGCGAAGCGGCCGGGCGCACGGCCCGCGACAGCCAGGCCGACGCGGTCCGGGCCACCATCGTCAGCCTGATCGTCAGCCTCGCGATCGCGCTGGGCGCCATGCTGTACGCCTTCACGGGCGTGTCACGGCCGCTCGCCGGCATGACTCTGTCCATGCGGCGCCTCGCCGACGGCGACACGCAGACCGAGATCCCCTACGCGGCGCGGCGAGACGAGATCGGCGCCATGTCGGCGACCGTCGCAGTCTTCCGGGAGAACCTGCTGCACGCCCGCGCCCTGGAGGCCGAGACCGCGCAGGCCCGGGCCGGCGCCGAGGCGCAGCGCCGGCAGGCGACACGCGAGCTCGCCGACCGATTCGAATCCGCCATCGGCGGGATCGTCGGCTCGGTGACGTCGGCGGCGACGCAGCTCCAAGCCACGGCCCAGAGCCTCACCGCGACGGCGACGCAGACGGCGGGCCAGTCCACCAGCGCGGCGGCCGCCGCCGAGGAGGCCTCCACCAACGTGACCACGGTCGCGGCGGCCGCCGAGGAGCTGGGCTCCTCGGTCAACGAGATCGGCCGCCAGGTCGGCTCCTCGGCGGATCTGGCGCAGGCCGCCGTCCGCGAGGCGGCCGCCACGGCCGACCTCGTCCAGGCGCTGAGCACCGGCGCGCGCCGGGTCGGCGAGGTGGTGGACCTGATCTCGGCGATCGCCAGCCAGACCAACCTGCTGGCGCTGAACGCCACGATCGAGGCCGCCCGGGCGGGGGCCGCCGGTCGCGGCTTCGCGGTCGTCGCCACCGAGGTGAAGGCGCTGGCCGACCAGACCGCCAAGGCCACCGCCGAGATCTCGGCCCAGATCGCCCAGATCCAGGGCTCGACCGGCCAGGCCGTCCAGGCCATCGACGGCATCGCCGGCCGCATCCGCGAGATCAGCGGCATGGCCAACTCCATCGCGGCGGCCGTCGAGGAGCAGGGCGCGGCCACCCAGGAGATCGTCCGCAACGTCGCCGAGGCGGCGACCGGGACCGAGTCCGTCACCGCCAATGTCAGCGGCGTCGCGGGCGCCGCCGAAGAGACCGGTGCGGCCGCCGCGCAGGTCCTGGCCTCTGCCTCCGAGATGGCTCGCCAGGCAGCCCATCTCGGCGGCGAGGTCGAGCACTTCCTGGCAACGGTCCGAGCGGCCTGAACCGGAACCGGCGGGCGGCTTCCGGGCGACGCGCCCGGTTGCCCTCGCCGTCGCGGGTGCGGCGCGGCGACCCAAGGTCACGCCTCTCGGGGGCGGGCGCTGACGGCCTCAGGCCTCCCCGGCCTCGGACCACGCCCGGAGGCGCTCCATCCATGCGTCGGAGGCCAGCACCGTCAGCCCCGGCAGGAGCGAGAGCGGGGTGACCCGCTCGACCCGGTCGCGCTCGCCGAGGCGCAGGCCGCCGCGCTTGGCGTAGAGGCGCAGAATGTCGGCGAGCCGGCCCTCCTCGGGGGGCTCGTTGCGCGCCACCGTGCGGATCTTCTCGACGATCTCGTCGGTGGTGCAGTCCACGATCCCGTCCGTGCCGGCCCGGTGATCGCGCAGGCCCTCCTCGTAGAGCAGCCGGAGCGCCAGCAGCACCAGCGTCTCGTCCTTGCGCAGGCGCTCCGAGACGATGTCGTGGCGGGGTGCGTCGGCGGCCGGGCTCAGCGAGACCATCTGGTCGCGGTGCGCGACGGTCAGCGCGTAGCCCAAGCAGGCGAAATAATCGGTGAAGAACGGCGCGTAGTGCCGGGCCAGCTCGTAGGAGCGGCCGATGCCCTGGGTCTCGGCGTAGATCACCTGCCCCTTCAGCAGCACCTGGAGGGCGCGGCTCAGCTCCTCCGCATCGGGAGCCCGGGCGCCGGGCGGCGGCGGTTCGTCGCCGTCGATGATCGCGCGGAACCCCTCAAGCATGGGGGCGGCGCTTCAAGAGGAAATCCGGGCAGTCCAGCCAGCCGTTGGCGACCCGCTCGGGCAACCGGGTGACGGCATAGCGGGCGCCGAGCTTGGCGTCGAACAGCACGTCGATTTCGCGCAGGCGCTGGAACACGATGAAGTCGTCGACGCCCGCGATCACGATCTGCGACCCGCGCAGGGTCACGGCCTTGCCGAGGCGGGCCTCCACGAAGGCGCTCATGCTCTCGGGCGTCACGGTGGTGCGCCGCCGGAACTCCGCCTTGGCGGCCGCGAAGGCGTCGACCACCGGATCGTCCTCGATGTCGGGCAGGGGCTCCATGTCGATGGCGGACTTGCGCGCCCGCGGTGCCTGGAGATGCGCGTGCCCGATGGGCGGGCGCAGCAGCGAGACGTCGCCCGGCACCTCGGGGGCGATCTCCGACCCGCCGACGGCGCGCAGCATCGCGGCCACCCGCTCGACCCCGCTCGGATCCGGGCGGTCCATCACGTGCAGGGTGGAGGCGATCCGGCGCTCCAGGCGCGCCACCACGGCGTCGACGGCATCGAGGTGGTTGTCGAGCCCCTCGAACACCGACAGGATCTGGGCGAGATCCGCCCGCACCGCCCGCTGCGCCGTGTCGAGGTCGGCGCTCCGCCCCTCCCGGATCAGACCCTCGGCCAGCGCCCGGACCGTGAGGGCGTCGCGCAGCGCCCGGCCGGCCTCGCGCACCACGCTGGCGCGGAAGCGGAACGGGTTGAAGCGGGTGTGCAGCGTCCGGTAGTCGCTGATCAGGTGCCGTTCGACGAAATCCTCGAAGAACAGCCGGAAAGTCTTCGCGCGGTCGGGCTCGCGCAGGATGCGCTCCTC
The DNA here is from genome assembly GCF_054049775.1 of Methylobacterium sp. P5_C11. Classification (NCBI taxonomy): domain Bacteria; kingdom Pseudomonadati; phylum Pseudomonadota; class Alphaproteobacteria; order Hyphomicrobiales; family Methylobacteriaceae; genus Methylobacterium; species Methylobacterium sp. P5_C11. Next base: position 33,377 of record NZ_JBFULS010000019.1, read on the forward strand.
GACCTTGCGCATGCCGGCGGCGAGGCCGCGCACGTGGGACAGGAAGGCGGCGGCACCCCGGGCCGCGTTCGACAGCGCCTCGCTCCGGTTCGACGGATCCGACAGGGCGCTCTCAAGGCCGCCCAGCACCTCCAGCACGGCGCCGCCGTAGGAGCGGGTCTCGCCCCGTTCCAGCCGGGACAGCTCCTCCAGGAGGAGCCGGGCCTCAGGGTCGAACTCCGCGACCGGGACGTAGCGCTCGCGGCGCTCGATCAGCCACCCGGTGTCGAGGAGGCGCCGGTAGAGGGCCGTGCGGCGCTCGGTCGGATCGGCCGAGATCGGCTCGTCGCCGCTGACCTCGGGGTCGCTCCAGCCGGCAGCGAAGTCACCGATCTCGGCGAGCAATTCGGCCTTGCGCACCGGCTCGGCCCCGAGGACGCGCCGGTGCAGGTGCAGGAGCAGGGCGGCGTTGAAACCGCGGCTCGGCGAGGCCAGCGGCTTGAACAGCTCGTCGGACAGCTGCGCGAACAGCATGGTCTGGGGACTCGCGCGCTCGCGCAGCCGGGTCCTTTTACTTCGCGCCGAGCAGTTCGACGTCGAAGATCAGGGTGGCGTTCGGCGGGATCACGCCGCCGGCGCCGCGGGCGCCGTAGCCGAGCTGCGGCGGGATGATCAGGGTGCGCTTGCCGCCGGTCTTCATGGTGGCGACGCCCTCGTCCCAGCCCTTGATCACCTGGCCGGCGCCGAGGGGGAAGCTGAAGGGCTGGTTGCGGTCGCGGGACGAGTCGAACTTCTTGCCCTTCTTGCCGCCCTCGTCGAGCCAGCCGGTGTACTGGACGGTGACCTGCTGCCCGGCCTTCGGCTCAGGCCCGGTGCCGACGACCTCGTCCTGATACTTGAGGCCCGACGGGGTGGTCACGGTCTCGGCAGTTGCGGCTGTGGTCATGGCGATCAACGCGGCTCCGAAGAGGGGGGACAGGCGAGGCATGGTTTCTCCCTGGAACCGGCGCCGTGCGCGCCGGCCGTCGGGAGGCCTTCTATCGCCTCGAACCGATCCAGGCCAGGGAGACCGTCGGCAGGGTACTCCGGGGCCGTTCAGGCGGCCCGGACACCGGCGAGGAAGCGACCGACCTCGACGGTGAGATGCTCAGACTGGGCCGTGAGTGCGGAGGCTTCATCCAGAACCCTGGCCGCCGTCGCCTCCGTCGCATGCGAGGCCTCGGCCACGCCGGCCATGTGGCCGGTCACCGCGGCTGCGCCCTGGGCCGCCGCGGCCACGCTTCTGACGATCTCCTGGGTGGCCGCGCCCTGCTCCTCCTCAGCCGCGGCGATCGAGGCCGCCACGCCGTTGATCTCGCGGATGCGGGCCGTGATCGCCCCGATCGCCGAGACGGCGTCCCCCGTGGAGACCTGGACCTGGGCAATCTGGCCCGCGATCTCGGCCGTGGCCTTGGCGGTCTGATCGGCGAGCGCCTTCACCTCGGTGGCAACGACCGCGAAGCCCCGGCCGGCGGCACCGGCCCGGGCCGCCTCGATCGTGGCGTTCAGGGCCAACAGGTTGGTCTGTTCCGCGATGGCAGAAACCAGGCCCACCACGTCGGCGATCCGGACCACGGACTCGCTCAAGGCATGGACCTGGGCGCCGGTCCGGTCGGCCTCGACGGCGGCGGTCTTCGCGAGGCGCGCCGAGCCGTCCACCTGGCGACCGATCTCCCGCACGGTGGCGCCGAGTTCCGCGGCGGCCGCCGCCACGGTGTTCACGTTGCGCGCCGCCTCCTCGGCCGCCGCGGCGACGGTGGCGGATTCGCCGGCCGTTCCCGCCGCGGCAGCCGTCATGGTCCGGGCCGTGGCCTACAGTTCGGCGGCGGCCGACGACACGCGCCCGACGATGCCGCTCACCGCCTGCTCGAAACGCTCGGCCATCGCGCGTATGCCGGTCCGGCGCCGCACCTCGGCCGCCTGCCGGGTCTCATCCGCCTCGGCTTCCAGCGCGCGGGTGCGGATCAACGTGTCCTTGAAGACCTGGACGGCCCGCGCCATCGCACCGATCTCGTTGCGCCGGTCCCGCCCGTGCACCGCGACGCCGACATCCCCCGCCGCGAGAGCCTCCATCGTGGCCGTCATCGCGCGGAGCGGCCAAAGGACACCGCGGACCAGGACGAACAAGCCGAGCACGACGAGGAGCAGGGTGGCCAACAGGGCCGCCCCGTCGCGAAGAAGGCCCCCCCGCGCCGCGCCGGAGAGAATCTCGGATCGTCCGATCATCTCGTCGAGGCAGACGAAGGCGAGGTCGACAAGGGTGATCTGCTCGGGCGTGTCGAGCTTTCGAGCCTGCGCGAGTGTCAATCCCGGCGGCTCGCCACGGCTCAGGGCATTCGCCACCGCGCGCCGCCGGGCCAGGGGGGCACCCTCGAAGTTGTTGATCTCCGCCCGGCGGAACGCAGCCCGAACCGCCTCGGTGGCTCCGGCAACGGACTCGGTGGCCGACTTCCAGGCGGCGTCGAGACGTCCCCGCTCCTCGGCAGCCGCCATGGCGTCGTCCAGCGACCAGGATGTCCCGGCCGCCAGGGAGGTCTGCACCCGCAGGGCGACGGCGCCGTTTGACATGCGCGCCGACCAGGCCGCCCGCTTGAGGGCGAGGTCTTGCCGGAGGATGGCGTCGGATAGAGGGATCGCGGCGTCCACGGCGTCGCTCGTGGCGATCAGGGCCTCGAGCATCTCCTGAAAGCCGGCCTGCGCCTCGGCGGCCACCCCGGTCTCGCGCTGGGTCCGGGACACGCGCAGGGCCGTGTCCACCCGCGGGCGGAGGCGGTCGACGCGGTCGCGGGCGGCGTGCAGGCGGCCGAGCGTCGCCGTGACCGCCGCGAGGTCCAGCCCGTCCAGGAGGGACCGCGCCTCGGCGAACCCGGCGATGGCCCGCTGTCTGTCCGCGTAGAGCGACGCCAAGGTCTCCGGATCGACAGGCTCCGCAGCGGCGAGGAATTGCAGGGTCGCGCCGCGCTCGAAGCGAGTCACGTTCAGGGTCTGGAGCAACGCACGGCTCGCACGAACCAGGGCGATGACCCGCTCCGCCTGAACCGCCTGCCCCTGCCCATCCCGCACGGCGCTCGTCGCGAAGCCGAGCAGGATCAGGCCCATGGCGACGAGGACGACACACAGCGTCGTCCGGATCGACAACTCGCGCACGCGCATCATGCCCCAACTCCGACAGCCCGAGAAACCGAGCACGCGGCAAGATCATAGCAAGATCTTTCAGGACAACATCCGCACAACCGGGCGATTCAAGACGCGCCTTTCACCTTATTTCGCAATTTTGTCTCATTTCAGAAAATACAGATACAGACTTAAATTTTTGAAAACAGCAAATAATAGGATATCTCAAGCAAGATACGGCAAAGAATTCAGAATTGTTCGGTAACTTTTTTGTGCGAACTCATCTCGTCAGCGTGAGAGCTGACCTCTGCAGATGTCATCATCCCGGACGCCGGAGCCGAGCGAGCGGCGGCAGGGTCTCGTCACCCCGCCAGGAGACCCGCGAGGTGTGCGATCAGCCGGCGCGCGACCTCGTCCTTGCCGAGGCGCGGCCAGGTTTCCACGGAGCCGTCCCGCCCGATCAAGTGCACCGTGTTGTCGACGCCGCCCATGACGCCGCCCTCGGCCGAGACATCGTTGGCCACGATCAGATCGCAGCCCTTCCGGGCGATCTTCGCCCGGGCGTGTTCGAGGACCGTGTCGGTCTCGGCGGCGAACCCGACAACCAGGGGCGGGCGGCCCGCGGGCAGATGCGCGATCGTCGCGAGGATATCAGGGTTCTCGACCAGCGGCATCGGGGCGGGACCGGCGCCGTCCTTCTTGATCTTCTTGGTCCCGGCCTCCTGCTCCGGGCGCCAATCGGCCACCGCGGCGGCGAAGACCGCGATGTCGACCGGAAGCGCCGTCTGGACGGCCTCCAGCATCTCCCGGGCTGTCTCGACCCGGACCACGGCGACGCCCGGCGGGTCGGGGATCGCCACAGGACCGGAGACGAGGGTCACGGCGGCGCCGGCCGCCGCGGCCGCGGCCGCGATCGCGTGGCCCTGGCGGCCCGAGGAGCGATTGGCGATGTAGCGGACCGGATCGATCGGCTCGTGGGTCGGGCCGGAGGTCACGAGCACATGCCGGCCGGCCAGGGGCCTGTCCCCGGCCGCGAGCCCGAGCATCCGCTCCAGCGCGTCGGCAATCTCGTTGGGTTCGGCCATGCGGCCCGGCCCGGATTCGGACTCCGCCATCTTGCCGGCGTTCGGGCCGACGATCCGGACGCCGTCGCCCTCCAGCACCGCGCGGTTCCGGCGGGTGGCGGGGTGCGCCCACATCTGGACGTTCATGGCCGGCGCGATCAGGATCGGCAGGGTCGTGGCCAGCAGGATGGTGGTCGCGAGGTCGGCCGCGTGGCCGCCGGCCATCCGGGCCATCAGGTTGGCAGTGGCGGGCGCCACCACCACGGCATCAGCCTGACGGGCGAGCTTGATGTGGCCGATCTCGGCCTCGGAAGCGCGGTCGAACAGGTCGGTGTGTGCCCGCTCCCCCGCGAGCGCGGCCGCCGCGAGGGGCGTGACGAATTCCTGTGCCCCGGCGGTGAGCACCGGGCAGACGCTGGCGCCCCGCTCGCGCAGGCGCCGGATCAGGTCGAGGGCCTTGTAGGCCGCAATGCCGCCGCCGATGACGAGGAGCACACGGCGGTCGGCGAGGGTCTCGATCATGCCGGCGACCCTCTGCGCGCGGGTGGGCGCGCGTCAAGCGGCGTCAGGCCGCCGCCGAGACGGCCGGCGCCTTCAGGCCGCCGAACCGGCGCTCGCGGCGCCCGAACTCGGCGACCGCCTCGGCGAGGTCCTGGGGTCCGAAATCGGGCCACATCCGCTCGGTGAAATGCAGCTCGGCATAGGCCGCCTCCCAGAGCATGAAATCGGAGAGGCGACGCTCGCCGCCGGTTCGGATCAGCAGATCGACATCGACCGGCGAGCCGTGCATCGGGCCGGCCACCAACTTGCCGAAATTCTCCCGCGTCAGGTCTTCGCCCTGGAGCCGCTGCGCCGCCGCCAGGATCGCGTCGCGCGCCGAGTAGTCGACGCAGATCCGCAGATGCAGCCGGGTCCCCGCCGCCGTGGCGGCCTCCGCCGCGGTGATCGCATCGGGGATGCCGACCGGCAGGCGGTCGCGCCGGCCGACGACGCTGAGGCGGGTGCCGGTGCGGGCGAGGCGCTGGGTCTCGTTGCGCAGGTATGAGCGCAGGAGCCGCATCAGGCCGCCCACCTCCTCGGCAGGGCGCTGCCAGTTGTCGGCCGAGAAGGCGTAGAGCGTCAGCGTGCCGATGCCGAGATCCGGGCAGGCCTCGGCGGTCCGGCGGATCGCCTCCACGCCGCGATGGTGGCCGGCGAGCCGCGGCCGGCCGCGCTGCGTCGCCCAGCGCCCGTTGCCGTCCATGATGATCGCGGCGTGCAGGGCGCCCGGCACCGCTTCGCTTTGCATCGTAAAGTCTCCCGGCATGGGCGTGTCGTTGAGGTCTATCGAAACGGGGTTAACATTCCCGGCAGGACCCGGCGGTCTCACGCCGTTTTCGTGGCCGGATCGAGGCCGCGGACACCGGTTTCGGGACCGCGCCCGGCGACCTCCGCGGCGTCGCGCACCACCTGTTCAAGCACGCCGAGATAGCCGATGAAGCGCCGTCGCCCGACGGGAGTCAGGCGGCACACCGTCTGCGACCGGTTCTGCGCGAAGCGCTTCTCGAGGCTGACAAGATCGGCCTCGCTCAGCACGGCGAGGTGGCGGCTCAGGTTGCCATCGGTGAGCCCGCACAGGCGCTTCAGGTCCGGGAAGGGCAATCCCTTGGGATGTGCCACCAGGGAGGTGAGCACGCTCAGGCGCGCGCGCTCATGGATGATCCTGTCGAGCCCCTCGTAGGAGAAACGGCCGTCGGAACGGTCAGCGGTCGTCATCGAAGGCCCGCGCCCCGTGATGGATGATCCCGGCCAGCCACGCCTGACCGACCAGGAAGGGCAGGCCCATCGTCCAGGGAGACAGAGCCCGCGTCTCGGCCGCGATCGCCAGCACGGCGAGACCCGCGAGCAAATACCAAGCGCCGACGCCCTGGACCGCCCGCGGCAGGATCCGCGCAGAGGCGAAGAGCCCGAGGCCGACCAGCACCTGCCACAGGCCGGGCAGCATCCAGACCTCGCCAGGGGCGAAGCGGGCGATGACCAGGGCGAGGCAGGCCCCAGCGCCCGCAGCGGGCAGGAACACCTCGATGGCGTTCCACACCATGGCGTCGGCCAGTCCCGAATGCAGGCGCCGGCTGCGCCGGACCGCCTCCACGCCGATCATCGCGAACGCCGCGAGGGCGGCAGCGATCCAGAGGCCGAAGAACAGGCCCGGCCGCGCCGTCGGATCGCCGAGCCACAGGGCCTGCGCCGCGGCGCAGGCGAGCGCGAGGCCGCCAGTACCGGCCACGGTGGCCGCGCCCAGGCCGCGAAACGCCGTATCGCGGGCGATCTGCGAGCGGATCGCGACGATGTCGGCCAGTGCCTTGTCCAGGTCCTGCATGTGCCTCGATTCCACGGTCGCACCATGCTTTGCAGCGCAAAGTATCGGCCGGACACCGTCGTCGCAAGCCGTTTCCCCCATATCAGAGAGGCGGATCTTCACCGCATCGGCGCCGAGGATCCAGTTCGATTCTGGGCGAATTCTACCTGAAGGTTGTATTCACCCCTTTGGTCGACGCTGAGGCAGGATCGTGGCATTCGTCCTCAGCATCGCCCGTGGATCCGATCAACGCGTACGAAAGTGGTAGAACTGCCCGCCGACAGGGTTCCTGCGAGCGGTGTCGGAGCCCATATTGTTCCCATGCCCGCACCGAAGAAACCGCGCGCCGCTTCCGTCACGGCCTCGTCCGCCAAGGCGTCGAAACCGGAGTTGAAGCCCCTCGACACGTATCTGGCCGAGTTGCTGAACCCGGCGCTGAACCGCAGCCGCCCGGTGCCGGCCGCGCCGCAGGCCGAACCATCCGCGCGGCCGGGAAAGCCCAAGGGCAGGAAAGCGAAGGCCGCCCCGCAGGCGGCGACCCGTCATGCGGAGATCGCCCGCGACGGTTTCGCGGAGGCGCCCCAGGCGGGCTACGCGCTGGGCGACGCGGCGGATGTCGACCCGCGCCTTGCCCAGGCCCTCGGCCTGACCCCGCCGGACGAGGGGCCGGCACCGGAGGGTGCGGACCTGCCGGATCCCGGCGGCGACGGGGGCGCCTCGGCCACGGTGACGGCCTTGGAACGCCTGCTCACCGAGGGCAACCCGCTATTCAAGGACGGCAAGACCTGGACGCCGCACCGGCCCGAGCGCCCGCAGAAATCCGAGGGCGGCGTCCGGTTCACGCTGAAATCCGAATTCAAGCCGGCCGGTGACCAGCCGAAAGCCATCGCGGAACTCGTCGGCGGCGTGCAGGCGCTGGAGCGCGATCAGGTGCTCCTCGGCGTCACCGGATCGGGCAAGACCTTCACGATGGCCAAGATCATCGAAGAGACGCAGCGCCCGGCGCTGATCCTCGCGCCCAACAAGACGCTGGCCGCGCAGCTCTACGGAGAGTTCAAGGCGTTCTTCCCGGACAACGCGGTGGAGTATTTCGTCTCCTACTACGACTATTACCAGCCCGAGGCCTACGTCCCGCGCTCGGACACGTTCATCGAGAAGGAATCGTCGATCAACGAGCAGATCGACCGGATGCGCCACTCGGCCACCCGCGCCCTGCTGGAGCGCGACGACGTCATCATCGTCGCCTCGGTCTCGTGCATCTACGGCATCGGCTCGGTCGAGACCTACACGGCGATGTCGTTCACGGTCTCGCTGGGTGAGCGCATCGAGCAGCGCCAGCTCATCGCCGACCTCGTGGCGCTTCAGTACAAGCGCATCCAGTCGGATTTCGCCCGCGGCACGTTCCGGGTGCGGGGCGATTCCATCGAGCTGTGGCCCGCCCACCTGGAGGATCGCGGCTGGCGGATCGGGCTGTTCGGCGACGAGGTCGAGAGCATCGTCGAGTTCGACCCGCTCACCGGCAAGACCATCTCCGAGCTGAAGTTCGTGAAGGTCTACGCCAACTCGCACTACGTCACGCCGCGCCCGACGCTGCAGCAGGCGATCAAGGGCATCAAGACCGAGCTGAACGGCCGGATCGAGGAGTTGACCAAGATGGGCCGTCTCATCGAGGCGCAGCGCATCGACCAGCGCTGCACCTTCGACATCGAGATGATCGAGGCCACCGGCGCCTGCAACGGCATCGAGAACTATTCCCGCTACCTCACCGGCCGGAAGCCCGGTGAGCCGCCGCCGACCCTGTTCGAGTACCTGCCCGACAACGCCCTGGTCTTCACCGACGAGAGCCACGTCACCGTGCCGCAGATCGGCGGCATGTACCGGGGCGACTTCCGCCGGAAAGCAACGCTCGCCGAGTATGGTTTCCGGCTGCCTTCCTGCCTCGACAACCGCCCGCTGCGCTTCGAGGAGTGGGACGCGATGCGGCCGATGACGGTCCATGTCTCGGCCACGCCCGGCAAGTGGGAGATGGAGCAGACCGGCGGCGTCTTCGCCGAGCAGGTCATCCGCCCGACCGGGCTGGTCGATCCGGTGATCGAGATCCGCCCGGCCCGCAGCCAGGTGGACGATCTCCTGGGCGAGGTCCGGGAAGTGGCCCAGGCCGGCTACCGGACGCTCGTGACCACGCTCACCAAGCGCATGGCCGAGGACCTCACCGAGTACCTGCACGAGAACGGCGTCCGGGTGCGCTACATGCACTCCGACATCGACACGCTGGAGCGGATCGAGATCATCCGCGACCTGCGGCTCGGCGCCTTCGACGTGCTGATCGGCATCAACCTGCTGCGCGAGGGCCTCGACATCCCGGAATGCGCCCTGGTGGCGATCCTCGACGCCGACAAGGAGGGCTTCCTCCGTTCGGAGACCTCGCTGATCCAGACCATCGGCCGCGCCGCCCGCAATGCCGACGCCCGCTGCATCCTGTATGCGGACACCATCACCGGCTCGATGGAGCGGGCGATGGCCGAGACCGAGCGGCGCCGCGCCAAGCAGCTCGCCTACAACGCCGAGCACGGGATCACGCCGCAGAGCGTGAAGCGCGGCATCGCCGACATCCTCAGCAGCGTGTTCGAGCGCGACCACGTCCAGGTCGATACCGGGCTTGCCAAGGACGCGATCACGGTGGGCCACAATCTCAAGGCCGTGATGGCGGATCTCGAGAAGCGGATGCGGACGGCCGCCGCCGATCTCGACTTCGAAGAGGCGGCGCGGCTGCGCGATGAGCTGAAGCGGCTCCAGGCGACCGAGCTGCTGGTTTCGGACGACCCGATGGCCCGGCAAAGCGACGTTGAGCGGGAAGCCGGCAAGTTCGGCCGCAAGGCGCCACGTGGGGCGGTGGGCAGCCGGATCGCCAAGCCGGACCTCGACAATATGGGTCCCGGCACCGACCGGGAGCTGCCGGTGGGCGGCCTCGCGCCGGTCTGGCAGGAGCGGCCGAAGCCGCGCTCGACGCAGGGGCTCGGCGGACAGAAGCCCAAGTACAAGGGCGGCGGCGGGCGGCGGCGGGGCTGACCCGGCCGCCGATGCCTTACGCGGCCTCGTAGCCCCGGTCGAGGCCGCCCCCCGGTCCAGCCTCGCGGGCATCGACTAGGGCCTGCGCGATCCGGACGACGAGGACATTACAGGCCTCGTCGTAGGCCTGGGACTCCGCGCGGACGGCCGCCTCGACGATGGCACCGGCCTGCTCGCGCACGATCTCGCGGGCGGTGCGCAGCGCGTCGGCGTAGGGCTCAAACGGTCGGGGCATCGTAACGCTCCGGAAGCGTCGGGCATTCGAGCCCGGATTGGCGGCTGGAACGAGCCACACGCCGAAACCGTTCCCGCCGCCGCTGGACGAGGATGCCGCATCGGCCCAGATCAGTCGCGATGAGAGACGAGCACGCGATGGCCCCGGACCCGAAAACGCCCCCGATCCTCGACGACGACACCCTGGCCTTCGCGGCCCGGGTCTTTCAGTATGCCCGCATGGGCCACGCGCAGGAGCTTGCCGACCTATTCGGCCAGGGGCTGCCGGCGAACCTGCGCAACGACAAGGGCGACAGCCTGCTGATGCTGGCCGCCTATAACGGTCAGGCGGAAGCGGCCCGTGTGATCCTCGAAGCCGGCGGCGACCCGGAACTCGCCAACGACCGCGGCCAGACGCCGCTCGCCGGCGCGGCGTTCAAGAACGATCTGGCGGTGGCGCGGCTGCTCCTCCAGCACGGGGCCGCGGTGGACGGTGTCGGCGACGGCAGCCGCACCGCACTGATGACGGCGGCGATGTTCGACCGGACCGAGATGGTCGACCTACTTCTCCAGCACGGCGCCGACCCGGATCGCCGTGACGCGTCAGGCCAGGGCGCGGCCGACATGGCCCGTGCCATGGGAGCGCAGGCGACGCCCGCTCAGCTCGACGGCGCGGCGCGGCGAAAGGCCTGAGGCTCTCGCCAAAGGGACGGGTCCGTTCAGGCGCAAGTGTCGCCGCACAGGGGAGCACAGCTTTGTCGCGAGGGTTTCGAGCCGTCCTGCTGGCCTGCCTGGGAGGATCTGTCTCTTTTATTCCAGCATCCGCCGCCGAGACTCCCTGGCCGGCCTTCGGGCACGACCCCAGCAACCGCAACTTCTCCGAGCTGACCCAGATCGACCGCGACACGGTCGGCCGCTTGCGGCCCGCCTGGATCTTCCAGACGGGGGTGACTGGCTATTTCCAGGCCCAGCCCGTCATGGTGGACGGGACCCTCTACGTCTCCACGACGCAGAACAACGTTGCGGCGCTGGACGCGCGCACCGGCAAGCCCCTGTGGACCTACACGCACAAGCCGCGGACAGACAAAATCTTCGGGCCGCCCTCGAATCGCGGGCTCGCCGTATCGGGTGGCCTCGTCTTCGAGGCGACCATGGACGGGCGGCTGATCGCCCTGGATGCCAAGAGCGGCCAGGTGGTCTGGGACAAGGAGGCCGTGCGGCCGGAGGAGGGCGAGAGCGAGACCGCCTCGGGCCTGGCGGCCACGCTGGGCGGCAAGCCGGTGCAGGGATCGAGCCGGCTGGGCTTCAAGATGCCGCCGCTGGTCGCCGACGGTCTGGTGATCGTGGGCGTCACCGGCGCGGGCTACGGCCTCCACATCGAGGACGCGGCGGGCGGCCTCGACGGCGGCGCGGTGGTCGGCATCGAGGGCGGCTACGGCCGGCGCGGCTGGCTCGCGGCCTACGACGCCAAGACGGGTGAGGAGCGTTGGCGCTGGTACGTAACCCCCTCGGAGGGGTGGGAGGGCGGCTTCGTCGAGACGACCGCCGACGGCACGCCCCTCCACCGGGACATCGCCGCCGAGAAGGCGGCCGCGCCGGCCAACCGCGACGCTTGGCGCGTGGGCGGCGGCTCGCTCTGGATGACGCCGGCCTACGATCCCGATCTCGGCCTGATCTTCTTCGGAACCGGCAATCCGGCGCCGCAGAATTTCGGCCTGTCGCGGCCGGGGGACAATCTCTACACGATGTGCCTCGTCGCCCTGGACGTGAAGACCGGAAAGCTGCGCTGGTACGACCAGCAGGTGCCCCACGACGAATGGGGCTACGACGTCGCCGCGCCGCCCTTCCTGCTCGACGGACCGAACGGCACCAAGGCGGTGGCCTCCGCGAGCAAGACCGGCTGGATCTACGTCCACGACCGCGCGACGGGGACGCTCATCGAGCGGTCGGCGCCGCTTCTCGAACAGAAGAACCTGTTCGCGCCGCCGACCCCACAGAGCACCGTGGTGGCGCCAGGCCCCCTGGGAGCGGTCTCGTGGCCGCCCACCGCGTATGACGGGCGCCGCGCTTACGTGCAGGTCCGCCACGGGGCGACGACCTACACGGTCAAGACCGTGCCGGCCGCCGCGGGGCGGCCGGAGATCCGCTACACGGAAACGGGCGAGGCGAAGGGCGAGCCGTCCTTCAGCACGCTGACCGCCGTCGATCTCGCCGATGGCGGCCGGATCGCGTGGACCGTGCGGTCGGCGAGCCGCCTCTCGGGGGGTACGCTCGCGACCGCCGGCGGACTTGTCTTCTCCGGCGAGGAGGACGGCCATCTCGACGCCCACGACGCCCGGGACGGCCGGGTGCTCTGGCGCTTCCAGTGCGGTGCCGGGATCAGCGGGCCGGCCATGACCTATGCGCTCGACGGCAAGCAGTATGTGGCGGTCGCGGCCGGGGGCGCATCGTACACCAAGGCCGCCGGCTTCGGCACCGGCGACGCCTTGCTGGTCTTCGCACTGCCCGATTGACGGCGGCCGAGCGTCCCCGGATCTGTCCCGCTGGTTCGGGCTCGGGTGTTCACAGATCTCGGTCGGACATGGGCGCTGGCGGCAGAGCGCGACGCACTCCCTCCCCCGTGCGGGAGAGGGTTGGGGTGAGGGACGAGAGGGTACAGGATTCAGCACGCCGCCAACGCGCGGTCAGAGCGAGCCTGATCCGGAAGCCGCACAGCCCTCACCCTGTCCCTCTGCCGCACGGGCCTCGGGCCTGCCCGAGGCCCGCACTGAGGAGCCCAAGTCGGGCAGGCCCGACTTGGGTGGAGAGGGGACCCGCGCCCGGCCCTGAAGCCGCATTGCCAAGGCAGATGGATACATCCGCCGGCTGGTTCGGCGAGGGACGGTTACTGCGGATACCGGCGAGGAAGGCGGCCCGGCCGACGGATTACGAGCCGCCGGTGATCCGCACGATCGCCATACCCACCGATACAAACCCGGCGGGCGCGGGGGGCGGTGCGCCACCATCCCGGTCGACGCGATCACGTTCCGCCACCCGGCCTTCGTCGGCGACGAGGTCAGCCTCTACGTGTGGCTCCTGACGGTCGGACGCTCGTCCCTGCGCATCCAGGTCGAGGTCCGGCGGCGCGAGCGGGCGAGCGAGGCCACCATGAAGGTCACCGAGGGGACCTTCACCTTCGTGGCGATCGGCGACGACCGGCGCCCGCACCAGGTGCCATCAGACGGGGTCGGGCTCCGATCCGCCCTCACGGTCTGGCGATGGCGTAGCGGGTGCGCAGGCGCAGGCCGAACACCGCCATCATGAACATGCAGCAGGTGGCGTTGTTGCCGTTGTACAACACCGTCTCGAAGGACGCCGAGACGAGGCCGAGGAACCACAGCCGCAGGAAGAGCAGGGTCTCCGCGTCGAGGCGCGTACCGCCGGCGACGCGCTGCAGGTCGCGCACCGGAGCGAGCACGAAGGCCACCACGGTCAGCGCGAGGAACGGCAGGCCGCCGATCAGCGCGGTGTCGAGATAGGCATTATGCGCGTGGTCGACGGTGTTGACCCAGGTCAGCTCCTCCGAGCCGCCATACATGGTGCGCTCGGTCATCCAGAACGCGCCGATCCCCCAGCCGCGCCAGGGCCGGATCAGGATATTGTCGATGGCGAACTGCCAGATCTCGCTGCGCCCCGTGAAGGTGGCGTCGGTGAGGAGCGCCCCGACCGCGTCCTGAATGGCCGGTGCGAGCACCGAGCCGATCGAGATCAGCGAGAAGCCGATCACCGGGCCGAGGAGCAGCAGGCGCCGCATCAGGCCGCCGGTCAGCACTTGGCACAGGCCGGTGACGACGAGGATCACCGGCAGGAGCAGGATCGCGGTCTTCGAACCGCTCGCGACCAGGAACCCGGCCGCGAGGAGCACGATCGCCCAGCCGAGGAGGCGGCTCGCCGCCGACGCCACGTAGAGGCCGACGATCACCAGGATCACCATGGCCGCGCCGGCCTCGTTCTTCTGTGGGAAGATTCCGCGCCAGAGGCCGGGGTGGCTCGGATCGGAGTTCACGTCGAAGGCCGAGTGGATCGCGAGGTTCGGCACGAAGGCGACCGCGAGGTAGGACGCGAGCACGATCACCAGGGCGGATCCGGCCATGGTCAGGGCCAGCTGCCGCGGCGAGCGGGCCACGATCAGCACGCCCGCCGAGAGCATCGCCGCGATGGCGAAGAGCGCCAGCCGGCGCAGCGCGAGGCTCGGCTCGATGGAGAGCAGTGCCGTCGCGCTGAGCCAGAGGGCGCACAGCACGAGCGGGCGCGTCGCCAGAGGGCGCAGGTGGCGGACGCCGATCCGGTAGATCGCCGCGGCCATGGCGGCACCGGCGGCGAGAAACAGAACCTGCGTCAGCAGGCTGCCGTCTTCTGAGGCCGCAAGCATCGACCGATCCGACAGATCCTTCAGCCAGACGTGGTTCCAGAGGAGGACGAAGACGGACCCGTTCAGGAGGACGCGCAGCGCGTCCGGCAGGTCGCGGCTCGCGACACCGTGCCGCCGGCCGTCGGCCGGGATACCGATCGCCGCATCCGCAGAAGCCATGTCGTCCCACCGCGAGGGCCGCGCTCTGCGGCCGAGGCCATTCTAGCGTCCCGCGGGTCCGGGGCGATGGGAAATCAGGCGTTGCACCCAACGATCGCGCGATAACCTTGATGCGGGCCGGGCTCGTTCAGCGCCGCATCGTGTACTGGGAGCGCCCCGCGGATTGCCGCATCAGGAAGGATGCCATCTCGGCGAGTTCCGGCGCCTTCGAGCGGAAGGTGACGGAGAGCGCCAGGAGCGTGTCCTTGTGGTCGAGCCCGGGATAGATCCGCTCCTGGACGGGGACGTGCTCGGCGCGGAGCTTGGCGGCGAGGCTGACCGTGTGCCGCGGCTTCACCACCGTGTCGGCGTCGCCCGTGGCCAGGAAGGCGGGCGGGGAGAGCGGACCCGCGAAGGCGACCGGCTGCGTGGACTCCGGATCGGGAGCCTTTCCGAACACCTTGACGGTGGTGTCCTGATCGAACGGCAGGAAGTCGTAGGGACCGGACAGGCCCGCGACCGCCTTGATGACCTTGGGATCGACGCCGGCGGCGGTCACGTAGCGCGGGTCGAGGCCGAGCATCACGGCGTTGTAGGCCCCCGCCGAGTGGCCCGCGAGCACGATGCGGCGCGGGTCACCCCCGTAGGCCGCGATGTTGTCGCGCACCCAGGCGATGGCCGCCGCGCCATCCTCGAGGAAGCCCGGGAACGGCGCCTCCGGGTAGAGCCGATAGTCGGGCAGCACCGTGACGAAGCCCTGCGCGGCGAGCGCGTGCCCGACGAAGGCGTAGTCATCCTTGGACCCGCTCTGCCAGGAGCCGCCGTAGAAAAACACCAGGACCGGCGCGTTCTCCGCCGCAGCGGTCGGAACGTAGATGTCGAGGCGCCGCCGCGACCCCTCGCCGAACGGCTGGTCCTTCGCGGCGAGACGCCCCCCCGGGTCGCGCGGGCCGATCGCGTCGAACAGGGCGAGCGGCGAGGCAGCGGTGAAGCCGAATGCGGCGAGCCCCAGGCAGAGGAGGCTGGCGAACGCGGTGAGGAGTCGTGTCATATCCCATCCGGTTGTCCCGACCGTGCCATTCCGCACCGCCCTCGGGGCGGATTGATGACGGTCCCGCGGCGGAGCCCGGAAAATCAGGTCCGCAGCACGATGCAGGCGCCACCGACCTTGCGGATGCGGATGCAGAGGTCGTCGGCCGCCTGCCGGCTCTGCGCCGGGATGCGGATCCGGTAGAAGGCGCGGGTCCCACGGTTGCGCAGGCGCGTGCCGATGATCATCGGCCGCACCTCGCCGATCACGCCCGCATAGGCGCTCCGCGCGCGATTGAAGCTCTGGAGCGCCAGGGCCTTGGAAAAATTGCCGGCAAGCTGGATGCCCCAGGGGGCGGCCGGCCCCTCGTTGAGGCCGAGCGCGAAGCGGTCGCCGCGGGACGGAATGCGCAAGGCTGCGGTCACCTGCAGGCAGGTCTGCGGCGCGGCCGGCTTCGCGTCCGTCGCGTCCTTGGGCTTGGATTCGGGCTTGGCGGGCGGACCGCCCTCCGGATACTCGATCGCCTTGGCCGGGCCGGTTCGCCAGTCCTCCGCCGGCAGGCCCGTGATGGCGGCGACGTAGGTGCGGGTCTCGGCGGGCAGGCCACCGTCGCCGGCGAGCCACTTGCTCACCCGCGCAGCGCCGCCGTTATACGCCGCCGCGGCCAGCCCGAGATTACCGAATTGCGCCTTAAGGTCGGACAGCAGATGAGCCGCGTGCGGGATCGCCTGCTCGGGATCGAACGGGTCGAGGAGACCGCGTTCCCGGGCCGTCCCGGGCATGAACTGCGCGACGCCCTGCGCCCCGGCCGGACTGACGACGCCCACGCGAAAACTGCTTTCGCGCCAGATCAGGCGCGTCAGGAACGGTATCGGCAGGCCGCGCGCCTTGGCGGATTCGTCGATGAGCCGGCAGAGTGCCTGCTCGACGGTCTCGGTCGCCCCTTCGGACGGGGCGGCCGAAGCCGGAGGCGCGCAGGCGAGGGCGAGGAGCAGCGCGCCGAGGCGCAGGGGCTGGACTGTCACGCCGCGCATGTAGCGACCTGCGGGTGCGGATCAATCCGTGCGGTCAACCTTCCTGGCCGAGCTTCCCGCCCGCCACGGGCCTCGGGCGCCTGTGCCGGTCGGGGAGAAGTCGCGCACGGCGTTCGCTCCGGACCGGATGGCGCACCTTCGCGCTCTGGCGCTCCGGGGCCGGCCCGTCGTAGCGTTGGGGTACAGAGGGACGCCATGGCGGCGGTGCCCGAGGAGAGTTCCGGATGTCCGATCCCGCAACCCTGCGCGGCCTCTCCGGCCTGAGCCCCGCGCCGGCCCGGCTCAAGGGTTCGGCGCTCGTGATGATCGACCTGCAGCAGACCTATCGCGAGGGCGTGATGCGCCTCGATGGCGTCGAGCCGGCGCTGCGCGAGGCGGCCGAGCTGCTGGCGCGGGCGCGCAAAGCGGGCATCCCGGTGTTTCATGTCCGCCACAATGCCGGAGAAGGGACGCCCTACGACGTGACGGCGCCGATCGGCCAGATCAGTCCGGAGGTGGCGCCGCAAGGCGACGAGCCGGTGATCACCAAGGCCTATCCGAGTTCCTTCGTAGGCACGGATCTGGAGGCACGGCTCAAGGGAGCGGGTGTGACGGATATCGTCCTGGCGGGCTTCATGACGCATATGTGCGTCAACTCGACCGCGCGGGGCGCCTTCAACATCGGGTTCCGCCCCACGGTCGTGGCGGCTGCCACGGCGACGCGGGATCTTCCCGGACCGGACGGCGGGGTGGTACCGGCGGCCCAGCTTCAGGCCGCCAGTCTCGCCGCGCTCGGCGACCTCTTCGCCGTGGTGGCGCGCAACCAAGCCGACATCCCGGACTGAGGATCCCGGACCGCTCGCCCCCGTGGGGCTCAAGCCTCGAGCCGGGCGATCTCGGCGATCACCGCCTCCAGCCCTGGCCGCCGATCGGGATCGGGCTGCGTGCACGCCTGCTCCAAGGCGCGCAACTCGGGCGGCGGTGCCGCGCAGCGATCGAGCAGCTCGCCGAGCAGGATGCCGAAGGCCCGGACCTCGATCCGCACGAGCGCCGCGCCGAGCGCCCCGTCCGGCAGGGTCGAGGCGGCCCCGAAATCGCTGAGCACGGCGGCGCCGGTCCCGGCATCCCACAGGGTGTTGTGGGCGTAGACGTCGCCATGGAGCAGGCCGCGACCATGCAGGTGCGCCACCGCCTCGCCGACGGCGCGCGCGATCCGGAGGACGACGTCACCGTCGAGGCGCAGGTCCGGATCGTAGACGTCGCGGCTGCAGCTCGCGAGGCTCGGCGGGCCGGCGAGCGCGCGCCAGTGCGACGGCAGAAGCCGGAGCAGCAGGCCCTGGCTGCCGTCCGGATGGCCATCGAGCCGGCCCAGCGCGCCTGTGAGCGCCGTATGCGTCCCGGCGGCGAGGCAGGCCGCCATCTCCCGTTCGGGCAGGCCGTCGCTGGTCATCGCGCCCTTGAACAGCTTCAGGGCGACGTCCTGCGCGCCGGCGGGATTGCGCCAGGCCGCGTGGAAGATCCGGCCCGATGCGCCCTCACCGAGCAGGTGGCCGATGTCCAGATCCGGCCACGGGACGCGCGGCGCATCCGCGGGCTCGGTGATCGGCTCGGCGGGATTGCCCGCATAGGCGACCCAGGCGAGGCGCGGGAGCGTCCCGAGCCAAGGCGGCAGAGCGTCGAGCCGATTGCAGGAGAGCCGGATCAACTCGAGATTCGCCGCGCCCGCAAGGCTGTCCGGCAGCGCCTGGATCCGGTTCCCCGCCAGCATCAGCTTCTGCAGGAGCGGCCGCTCGCCCAGGGCGGCCGGCAGCGCCTCGATCCGGTTGTCGGTCAGCGTCAGCCAGCGCAGCCCGCGCGGCAGCGACTCCGCCGGAACCTCCCGGATGCCGCAGCCGCGGAAGCCCAGCTGGCTCAGCGCGGGGCATGCGCCGAGCGCAGGCGGCAGGCGCGGGAACGGGTTTCCGGAGCAGAACAGCACCCGCAGGCGGTGCAGACGGCCGAAATCGTCCGGCAGGTCGGTGAGGCTGCCCCGGCCGAGATCCAGCACCTCCAGCGTGTCGGCAAGATCGAAGACCTCGCGTGGAAATTCCGTCAGCCCGTCGGGCAGCCGCACCTCCCGCGCGCCGCCGAGATCACCACGCCGCAGGGCGGCGAGGGCTTCGCTCCGGTCCAAGCCTCAGCCCCGCTTGAAGAAGGCGTCGGCCGCGCCCTGTGCCGCCTGCTTGGCAGCCCGCGCCGCCTCCAGCCGGGCGATCTCGGCGCGCAGGAGCGCGACGCGGGCGTCGAGATCCGCGAGGGAGAGCGTGTCGAGGGGCTGCCCGATCTCGTGGGCGACGGCCTTGCGCGGCCGGTCGTCGTCGTCCCGCACGTCATGTCCTCCCTATAGGAACGCGGTTCCGGGTCCGTCCCAGGCCAAGCCGAGATGGGCCGCCACCGTGGCGCCGATATCCGCCATGGTATCCCGTCGACCGATCGACCGGGCATCCACCCCGGGGCCGAACGCCAGGACCGGCACCTGCTCGCGGGTGTGGTCGGTCCCGGCCCAGGTCGGATCGTTGCCGTGATCGGCCGTGACGACGGCGAGGTCGCCCGGCGCCAGAGCCGTCAGGATCTCGGGGATCCGGGCGTCGAAGGCTTCGAGCTCCGCGGCATAGCCGGGCACGTCGCGACGGTGGCCGTACTCCGTGTCGAAATCCACGAGGTTGACGAAGATCAGGCCACCCTCCGGCAGGGTCGCCAGCGCGTCGAGCCCGGCCGTCAGGCAGGCCGCGTTGGCGCCCGGCTTGATCTCGCGGCCGGTCGCCCGATGGGCGAAGATGTCGCCGATCTTGCCGACACTGACCACCGTGCGGCCGGCCGCCTCCGCCCGGTCCAGCAGGGTCCGCCCAGGCGGCGCGACCGCGAAGTCCCGGCGGTTGCCGGTCCGGCGGAAGCCGGCTTCCGCAACGCCGACGAAGGGCCGAGCGATCACCCGGCAGACCCGGTAGGGATCGCACAGGCGACGGGCCACGCGGCATAGGTCGTAGAGCCGCTCCAGCCCGAACGCCTCCTCGTGGGCGGCGATCTGGAACACGCTGTCGGCCGACGTGTAGCAGATCGGTTTTCCCGTCCGGACGTGCTCGGCTCCGAGTGCCTCGATGATCGCGACGCCCGGTGCGTGACAATCCCCCAGGATGCCCGGGAGGCCGCCCTCGGCGATCAGCGCCCGGGTGAGGTCCGGCGGGAAGGCCGGCCGGGTGTCGGGGAAGTGCCCCCAGGGCTCGGTCAGCGGCAGGCCCGCGATCTCCCAGTGCCCGGAGGGCGTGTCCTTGCCGGCGGCGATCTCTACCGCATGACCGTAGACCCCGGTGGGCGCCCCGGAGGGCGCGAGGTTCGGCGGGATCCGTCCCGAGGCCCCGGCGGCCGCGAGCCCGAGTCCGAGGGCGGCGAGGTGCGGCAGGCGCAGGGCCCCCGACCGCAAGCCGGCGCGGTCGCCGCGGCCGTCCGCGCACCCGTCCGCGATATGCCCGAGCGTGTCGGAGCCGGAATCGCCGTACCGGTCCGCGTCCGGGGCGCCGCCGATGCCGACGGAATCGAGGACGATCAGGAGCGCGCGCGCCACGGTCAGGCGGGCTCCAGCTCGGCCGGCGCGTCGCTCTCGAGGGCGAAGGCGGCCTTGAACAGGGCGCGGGTATAGGCGGTCTGCGGGTTCGCGAAGATCGTCTCGGCGGCCCCCTCTTCGACCACGTGGCCGTTCTGCATCACGATCACGTAGTTGGCGAGCGCCCGCACCACCTTCAGGTCGTGGCTGATGAACAGGTAGGCGAGGCCGCGCTCGCGCTGGAGGTCACGGAGCAGGGTCACGATCTGCGCCTGGACGGAGCGGTCGAGGGCCGAGGTGGGCTCGTCGAGGACGACGAAGCGGGGATTGAGCACCATGGCGCGGGCGATGGCGATGCGCTGCCGCTGGCCGCCCGAGAATTCGTGCGGGTAGCGGTCCATCGCGGCCGGGTCGAGGCCGACATCGGTCAGCGCCTTGGCGACCACGGCGCGGCGCTCGGACCGGGCGCGCACCGCGCCCTGGACCACCAGCCCCTCGGCGACGATATCGGCCACCGACATGCGCGGCGAGAGAGAGCCGTACGGGTCCTGGAAGACGACCTGCATGTCCTTCCGCAAGGGGCGCATCTGCGCCACGCCGTAGCCGTCGATCGCCTTGCCGAGGAAGACGATCGGACCCTCCGAGCCGGTGAGCCGCAGCAAGGCGAGGCCGAGCGTGGTCTTGCCCGAGCCCGACTCACCGACGATGCCGACCGTCTCGCCGGCCCGGACGCGCAGGGAGACGCCGTCGACGGCCCTGACATGGCCGGTGACACGCCGGAGCAGGCCCGACTTGAGCGGGAACCAGACCTTCAGGGGGCCGGCCTCCAGGAGCGGCGCGGCGTCGGCCGGGACGGGGTTGGCCCGGCCCTTCGGCTCGGAGGCGATCAGGCGGCGCGTGTATTCGTGCTGCGGATTCGCGAAGACCGCCCGGGTCTCGCCCGTCTCCACGATCTTGCCCTTCAGCATCACGCAGACCCGGTCGGCGATCCGCTCGACGATGCCGAGATCGTGGGTGATGAACAGCATCGCCATGCCGAGGCGCTTTTGCAGATCGGCCAGCAGCGCCAGGATCTGCGCCTGGACCGTGACGTCCAACGCCGTGGTCGGCTCGTCGGCCACCAGCAGGTCCGGCTCGCAGGCGAGCGCCATGGCGATCATCACCCGCTGGCGCTGGCCGCCGGAAAGTTCGTGCGGGTAGGCGCCCATGCGGCGCTCCGCGTCGCGCAGGCCCACGAGGTCCAGGAGTTCCAGGATCCGCCGGCGGGCCGCCTTGCCGGTGAGGCCGCGGTGCAGCCCGAGCACCTCGCCGATCTGCCGCTCGATCGTGTGGAGCGGGTTCAGCGAGGTCATCGGCTCCTGGAACACCATGGTGATGTCGGCGCCGCGGACGTCCCGCATCGCCCGCTCGGGCAGCTGCGCGAGGTCGCGCCCCTTGAACAGGATCCGGCCATCCTGACGGGCCGCCCCGTCGAGGAGGCGCAGGATCGCCAGCGCCGTCACCGACTTGCCGGATCCCGATTCGCCCACAAGGGCGACGGTCTCGCCCCGGCGAATGGAAAAGCCGATGCCGTCGACCGCGACGGTCTCGCCCTCGCGCGCGCGGAACGCCACGGAGAGGTCCTCGACGGCGAGGAGGGGCTGTAGGTCGGCCTCTGACATGAGCCCCTTATAGCGCGCCCGGCCCCGGACCCTAGCCCGCGTCCGGACTGCGCCGCGCGGTCCCGGGCCGCCAGGGCGCCCGGGACAGGCCGGGCGGCGCGCAGCCGGCGCGGCGCGCGCCTAGCGCGACCCGGGATCGATCGCCGGAAGCTCGTTCGCGGGAAGCCCCGTGCCCGCCTGGGCCTGCACCCCGCCGGCGCCGCGGGCGCGGTTGGCGAGCGCTACCGTCAGCCGCTCGGCGGTCTCGGGCTGCATCACCGCCAGGACCTCGGACATCTTGCGGGGGTTCATGGCCAGCACGAGCGGCACCAGAACGTCGAGGCCGAGCCGGTCGAACACCCGGCCGGCGTCCTTGGGCTTCATCGCCTCGTACATCGTGACGATGTTCTTCAGCCCCTGCTTCTCGGCATCCTCCTTCACCTTCGCGACTGCGTCCACCTTGTCCTCGGCCTTCTTGAGATCGCCGAGACCGGTCTCGAGCTTGCGCTCGGCCTCGCCGAGCATCCTCTCGCGCAGCTCCAGCTCGTCGCTCTTCTGGCGCAGGGCGTCCCGCCGGGCGCCGAGCTTCTCCAGCAGCGCCCGCTCGGTGGGGGAGGCCGGACGCGCGGCATCCGGCGCGGCCGTGGCCTGCGACAGGGTCGGATCCGGCGCCTTCTCGGCTGCGGCCGCCGGCTCCTCCTTGGCGCCCACCGACCCGGTCGTCACCGGATCGAGGGGCTCGAAGCCGGTGCGCGCCCGGGCCACGGCCCGCCCGAACTCCGGCAGCGCGCCGCTCTCCGGCAGGCCGGCCTGCAACAGGCTGAGGAGCTTGAGCACGAGGAGGCCCCCCGCCGCGAGCGCCACGGCATCGACCAGGCGCAGGCGCATCGGCCGCACCGGCTTCAGGCGCGACCGGCGGAGGGCCGTTCCGGTGCGGCGCGGCTTCGGCCCGGGAACGGCCTTGGGCGCCGGTGGGACCTTCGGTGCCTTGACTCCGGTCACGCGGCGCGCGCCCGGACGCGGGCGAGGGCGCGCTCGCTCATGGCGAGAGCCGCGGCGGCCGCCATGCCGAGGCGCTCGCCGTTCGGGCCGGCGGGCTCGGGTCGACGCTCCGCCGGGATCTCCGGTGCAGGAGCCGGCTCCCGCACCGGCTCGGGACGGACCGGCACGGCGCGCATCTGCGTCACGATGGCGCCGATGCGGGTGATCACGCCCTCGCCGGCCTCGACCTGCAGCCGCAGCTCTGCGGCGCGGACGGTTGCGGATTCCAAGCTGGCGTTCAGGGTGCGGTCGCCCTCGTCGATCGCGGCGCGCAGGCCGGCGATGGCCCGCTCGGCGGTGCCGGTCGCCACCATCAGGTCCCCGATGGTCTGTCGGAGGGCGGCCTCGTCGCCCTTCATCTGGCCGATGCGGCGGGAGAGCCGGAGGGACGTGACGATGGTCGCCGCCAGGAGGACGGCGACCAGGATGTCGGCGGCGAGGGTGACGAAGAGACTCATGATGGGACCCTCATCGGCCCTAACTATCCGAGCGGTTGTTCATCGAGGCCTCGTAGGCCTGGATCGTCGTGCGCGAGCGGCGTAGGGGCCGTGTGACCTGGACGGCGATGTGCCCGTCGACACGGCCGATCCGCCCCTGGGTGAGCGCCCAGTCGCCGCAGCGCACCGTGATGAGATCCGACGGCTTGGCGTCGAACATCAGCGTCTCGCCGACCTTTAGGCTCATGACCTGCTTCAGCGGCAGCATCATCTCGTGCAGCACCGCGTCCATGGTCACGTCGGCCTGCCAGATCTCGGTGGCGAGATGGCCCTCCCAGATTTGGTCGCGGCCGAGCTTCTCGCCCATGAAACTCTGGGTCAGGAGTTCCCGGATCGGCTCGATCGTCGCGTAGGGGAACAGGATCTGCAGCATGCCGCCGCGCCCGTCGACGTCGAGGCGCAGGCTGATCAGGATGGCGGCGTTTCCCGGCCTGGTGATGGTGGCGAAGCGCGGGTTGGTCTCGATCCGGTCGATGCCGAAGGTCACGGGCGACAGCGGCTGGAACGACATCTCGAGATCGCCCAGCACGATCTCCACGAGGCGGCGTACCAGCGTCATCTCGATCGCCGTGAACGGGCGCCCGTCCAGCCGGCTCGACGACCCGCCGCGCTTGCCGCCGAGCAGCAGGTCGAAAGTCGCGTAGGCGAGGTTCGAGTCGACCGTGACGAGGCCCGAATTCTCCCATTGCTCGGCCCGGAACACGCCGAGCAGCGTCGGCAGCGGGATCGCGTTGAGATAGTCGCCGAACCGCACCGAGGTGATGTTGTCCAGCGTCACCTCGACGTTGTCCTGGAACAGGTTGCGCAGGGAAGTCGACAGCAACCGGAGCATCCGGTCGAAGACGATCTCCAGCATCGGCAGGCGTTCGTACTGGACGACGCCGGAATCGACGATGGCCTGAACGCCCCCGGCCCCTGAGGCCGAGAGCTCGCGCATGGAGAAGCCGAGGACGCCGTCGATCTCGTCCTGGTTGAGCACCCGGTCGTTGCCGGCGAGTTCGGGGAGGTTGTCGCTCTCCCCGTCCTCGATCATCGTCGCCCATTCGGCGGCGACGTCGCCGGCGTTGCGCGTCGTGCCCTGCTCGGCGAGCGCTGCGCCCCATTCCTCGGCCAGCGACGTGTCGCCGCCCTCGGCGCCCTGCTCCAGGAGGGCCGCCGACCAGTCGTCCTCGGGAAGTGCGTCCTCGGGTTCCATCAGGCGTGCTCGATCGGGGCCGGGCGCGGCGCGGTTTTCGAAGCGACGGACTTGCTCGCCGGCGCGATCATTGGACGATCACGTCCTTGAACAGCACCGCGTCGACCTTGGCGGGATACAGCGCGATGTTGACCCGCCGGAGCAGCTCCTCGCGCAGTCGG
Organism: Methylobacterium sp. P5_C11; assembly: GCF_054049775.1. Lineage (NCBI taxonomy): Bacteria > Pseudomonadati > Pseudomonadota > Alphaproteobacteria > Hyphomicrobiales > Methylobacteriaceae > Methylobacterium > Methylobacterium sp. P5_C11. The sequence goes on from NZ_JBFULS010000019.1 coordinate 57,899, forward strand.
AACAGGCCCACCGAGCTGGTGATGTCGCTGGCGCGCAATTCGCGCATGTAGACCTGCAACGCGTCCTCGACCCGCGGCATCAGCGGCTTGACCTCTTCCTCGACCTTCGAATCCTTGAGTTCGAGGGCGATCCGCACCTTCGCGTACCGGGCCTTGTCCTGCGGCAGCTCCGGACTCAGGTTGAGGACCATCTCCCGCACGTCGACGAAGACCAGGGGCTTCTTGCCGTCCGGGCCGACGCCCTTGCCGTCGTCGCCGTGCCCCCCGCCATGCCCGCCGTGTCCGCCACCCTGCGCGGCTTCCTTAGCGTCGCCGTGGCCGCCGCCGTGCCCCATCATCAGGAACGCGCCGGCGCCGCCGCCCACGACCAGGACCGCGGCGGCCACCATGATCATGAGCTTCTTCTTGCCCTTCGGGGCGGCTTCGGCTCCGGCCTCGCCTTCCTCGGCGGAGGCCTTCTTGGGCTTCTTGGCCATGGAATAATGCTCTCTCGCGGGAGACCGCGTGCCAGGTACACCTGGATATCGGAGCAACACGGTTAACGTGCCGTTAAGCAGGCAATTCCTGCCGGGCCAGGTTTGCCGCGGCACAGGCCGGACCTCGCCGCCGGCCCGGGGCGATCGCGATCAAACCCCTGTCAGGACACGAGAATGTTCCGATCCTCGGTTTGGCACAGCGGATGCTGAATGGATCGTTGCCGCCACCGCGGCCCGCGAGTCCCAGAGTCCACGATGCAGAATGCCCTCTTCGTCGGCGTATCGAGCCAGATGGCGCTCCAGCGCGAGCTGGACGTGATCGCCAACAACATGGCGAACGTCTCGACCACCGGGTTCAAGGCTCGCAACACCCGCTTCCAGGAATACCTGATGCCGGTGGCGAGCGCGGATTCCTTCGCCCGCCCCGACCGGCGCCTCTCCTACGTCATCGACCAGGGCACGACCCTCGACCTCGGCCAGGGGCCGATCGAGCGGACCGGCAACCCGCTCAACGTGGCGATCAAGGGCGCGGCGTTCATCGCCGTCCAGTCGCCGCAGGGTGAGCGCTACACCCGCAACGGCGCCTTCGAGATCGACGCCCAGGGCGCGCTGGTCACCAGCGAAGGCTACAAGGTCGCGGGCGAGGGCGGTCCGATCACCATCAATCCCCAGGAGACCGGGCTCGCCATCKCGGCCGACGGCACCGTGTCGACCAATCTCGGCATCCGCGGGAAGATCAAGCTCGTCACCTTCGACAACCCGCAGCGGCTGACCAACGAGGGCGGCAACCTCTACGCCTCGCCGGAGCCCGCGCGTCCGGCCGGGATCGACGGGCGCCTGGAATCCGAGGCGCTGGAGCGCTCGAACGTCCGCCCGGTGATCGAGATGACCCGGCTGATGGACGTGAACCGCTCCTACGCCATGGTGTCGAGCCTGATCTCCCGCCTCGACGACCTGCGGGGCACGGCGATCCGCCGCCTCGCCGACGTCGCGTAAGGGGGGCTGAGCGATGCGCGCCCTTTACTCCGCCGCCACCGGCATGGCGGCCCAGGAACTCAACGTCCAGGTCATCTCGAACAACATCGCGAACCTGCGCACCACCGGTTACAAGCGGCAGCAGGTGCACTTCCAGGATCTGCTCTACCAGAACCTGCGCCGGGCCGGCGCCTCCACCTCGCAGCAGAACACCCAGCTCCCGGCCGGCCTCGCCCTGGGCTCGGGCGTGAAGACCACCTCGACGGCCCGCGTCATGTCGCAGGGCACGCTCTCCTCCACCGAGAAGGACTACGACGTCGCGATCCGCGGCGAGGGATTCTTCCGGGTGACGCTGCCGGACGGCCGCACCGCCTACTCGCGGGACGGCTCCTTCGACCTGTCGGCCTCGGGACAGCTCGTCACCCGCGACGGCTACCTGCTCGATCCGGCGATCACCGTCCCGCAGACCGCGACCGCGGTGACGATCAGCGCCACCGGGGCCGTGCAGGCGACCTTGCCGGGTCAGACCGCCCCGCAGGCGCTGGGGCAGTTCCAGCTCTCACGCTTCGTCAACAAGGTCGGCCTCGAGTCGATCGGCGACAACCTGTTCATCGAGACCGCGGCCTCCGGGCAGGCGCTCAGCGGCCTGCCGGGGGCGGAGGGCTTCGGCAACCTCCAGCAGAGCTACCTCGAGGAGGCCAACGTCAACGCCGTCACGGAGATCTCGTCCCTGATCGCCGCGCAGCGCGCCTACGAGATGAACTCGAAGGTCGTCACCGCGGCCGACCAGATGCTTTCCACAACCACGCAGATGTTCCGCAGCTAACCGCGCGACCCGCACCCGCTTCAAGGCCCCTGACCATGTATGCCGGCATGCATCCCGATCCCGAGACCCTCGATCTGCCCCGCATCGGCATGGCGGACGCGAGCGACGTCAGCCCGATCATCCGCCGCGTCCGCCCACGGGCTGCGCCCCTCGGCTCGGCCGTGGTCCTGCGCGCGGTCCTGGCCTTCCTGACCTTCGCGGTCCTCGGCGCCCTGGCGATCCCCGCGATGGCGCGGGCGGAGGGCCTGCGCCTGCGCGGCGACGTGACCGCCCGCGGCGACGTCCTGACGCTGGCCGACCTCGTCGAGGGGGCGCCGGAGACCCTGGCCGCACGGCCGCTGTTCCGCTCGCCCGCGCTGGGYGCCACCGGGACGATCCAGACCCGCCGGATCCTCGATGCGACCGCCGCCCTGGGACTCACCGGCGTGGAGACCGGTGGACGGCTGCAGATCGCCGTGCAGCGCGCAGCCCGCCGCCTCGGGCCGCCGGAGATCGAGGCGGCGCTCAAGCGCAGCCTCGAGACCGGGTACGGACTCGATCCCCGCAGCGTCGCGGTCCGCTTCGACGGGGATGGCCCGACCCTCCTCGCGCCGGTGGACCTCGAAGGACAGGCGGCCGCCCTGGACCTGACCTACGACCCGCGCTCCCGCCGTGTCGCCGGGCTCGTCAGCCTGGGCGAGCGGCAGGCCTCGCTGCGGGTCTCCGGAGTGGTCATCGAGTTGCGGGAGGTGGCGGTGCTCACACGGGCGCTCAACCGCGGCGAGCCGGTGAAGGAAGGCGACGTCGTCATGGAGCGGCGTCCCCGCGAGGCCGTCGCCCCCGACGCGCAGGGGAGCGCCACCGCGATCCTCGGCGAGGTCGCCCAGCAGACGCTCGCGGCCGGCACCGTGCTGCGGGTCTCCGACACGGCCAAGCCGGAACTTGTCGCGCGCGGCGAGAACGTGACCATCGTGTACGAGACGCCGAGCATCAGCCTGTCGATGCGCGGTCTCGCCAACGATGCCGGCCGCATGGGCGCCGTCGTGAACGTCGTCAACGTCGCCTCCAAGAAGATCCTCCAGGCCACCGTGATCGGTCCCGGCCGGGTCTCGGTGAGCCCGAACCCGGCGGCTCAACAGGCCGCCGGCACCGCCCCGGTCCAGGCGACCGCCTCCCTGCGCTGACCGCCCGCCTTGTACGCGTCGAAGAGTGATTGCCCGATGGCCAGCCGCCTCGTCCTGAACCCGCTCGCCGCCGTTCTGATCGCCGGGGCGCTCGGCGCCTGCAACACCGCAGACCGGCTCTCGCAGGTCGGCGCGACCCCAGCGCTGTCGGCGATCGAGGACCCGACCACGCAGCCCGGCTACAAGCCGGTGCGGATGCCGATGCCCGACGTGCAGCCGGTCTCCTACGCGCCGAATTCCCTCTGGCGCACGGGCTCCAGGGCCTTCTTCAAGGACCAGCGCGCCGCCCGGCTCGGCGATATCCTTACCGTGAAGGTCAACGTCACCGATCAGGCCAACATCAGCAACGAGACCAAGCGCTCCCGGGCCAACACCGAGAGCTTCGGCCTGCCGAATGCCCTGGGGCTCGAGAACAACGCGGTCGGCAAGTCCCTCGGCGTGGGCAGCACGGCCCTGCTCGCCGCCACGTCGGCGACCTCGAACGACGGCGCCGGCTCGGTCCAGCGGGCCGAAACCGTGACGACGAACGTCGCCGCTGTGGTCACGCAGGTGCTGCCGAACGGCAACCTGGTGGTCGAGGGCAAGCAGGAGATCCGCGTCAACTTCGAGGTGCGCGAGATGGTCGTCGCGGGCGTGGTCCGGCCCGAGGACATCGAATCCGACAACACGATCGATTCGACCAAGATCGCCCAGGCCCGGATCGCCTATGGCGGGCGCGGCCAGATCACCGACGTGCAGCAGCCGCGCTACGGCCAGCAGATCGTCGACATCCTCCTGCCGTTCTGAGCCGTTTCAGCCCGGCTCCTCCGGCTCCGGCCCACGAGTGACGTCGAGGCCGGAGCCGCTGCCCGGGGGCGGCCCGACCTTGACCGGCGCTCCGGTGCGGGCGGCCTCGTAGATCGCCTCCATCAGCACCTGGTCCTGCAGGCCCTCCTCGCCGGGGGTGCGGGGCCGCAGGTTCTCCTGGACGCACCGGGCGAAGTGGTCGAGTTCCAGCGCGAACTGATTTCTGGGGCTCAGGACCCTCTCGTCCCTCGTGGCGTTCTTGCCGTCGCGGCGGCCGATGGTCAGGCGCTGGCCCTGATAGGCGAAGGCGTTCTGGAGATCGATCGCGGCGGTCCCGGTATGCAGGGTCAGGCTCCGCGCCTCGTAGACCCCGTAGCTCGACAGGCACTGCGCGATCACCCCGGACGGGAACCGCAGGGTGAAGCTCACCGTCTCCTCGACCTCGCGGAACTTCGGGTCGTCCGGGGGCGCGTGGATCTGGGCCTGGATCAGATCCGGCTCCTCGCCGAGCACGGCGCGCGTCGTGTTCAGGCAGTAGAGCCCGATATCCGGCAGCGAGCCGCCCCCCGCCAGCGCCTTGCGCAGGCGCCACTGCTCCGGCAATCCGGTTGTCTGCCCGTTGAAGGCCTGGATCAGCCGAGGCCGGCCGAACTCGCCGGATCGGGCGAGCCTGATCACTGCGCGGTTGTGCGGCTCGTACTGGCAGCGATAGGCGATCATCAATTTGACGTCGGCCTTGGCGCAGGCCGCGATCATCTCGCGGCATTCGTCCGAGGAGACCGCCATCGGCTTCTCGCAGAGGACCTGCTTTCCGGAGGCTGCCGCCGCGACGACGTTGTCCCGGTGCACGCCGTTCGGCGTGACGATGTAGACAGCCTGGACGTTCGGGTTGGCCTTCAGCCGATCCCATTCGTCGTAGCCGTAGACCGCATCGTCGGGCAGACCGTACTGGCGGGCCACGAGCTTGGCCTTGTCGGGGGAGCCCGACATCACCGCCGCGAGCCGCGCGCGCTTGGCCTCGCCGAAGGCCGGAAGGATCTCGTCGAGACTGAGCCGCCCGAGACCGACGACGCAGTAGCCGACGCGCTGGCCCGGCGGCTGGGGGGCAGGGCTCGGAGCGGGCGGCCGGTCGCCGCGACCGCGCCAGTTCGGGAACATCACCCGCCCGCCCTGCACGGCGCCGGTATCGGCCGGGACCGATGCCGACGGCGGGGCCGCCTGAGCGCCGCCGCCCATGGCGGCTCCGGCGAGGGCACCTCCGGCCGCAAGGACGGTGCGTCGTGAGAGCCGAGTGTCGTCCGCCATGTGCCTCGCCGTATCGCCAGATCGAAACGACGACGCCGGGGCGCCGCCGCGTGGACAGGAAGCCGCCGCGGGCGGAACCGTATCCTCGGTGAACGCGGCCCGGCTCCAGGCTGTTTCCGTCGCGGAGCGCGGCGCGCCGACGCGCCACCTCTGCCGGGCCGCCGGCGAGGCGCGTCTGCACGAAACCGAGCCCGACCGTTCCGGCCGATCGCCAGGCCACGAAGGTTGGTCGTGCCCCATCACGGCAGGGAGCGATCAGTTCGAAGGCAATCCGGCAGGGTGACCCCGACGGGCACGCGGATCCTCGCCCCGCCCAGGCTTCGATCCCGGGCGACCCAGGCGATCTTCGGGAGGAAGGCGGCGACGCTCGGCCGGCCTGCGCGGCCGACACGGCGGCGAGCGGTGCGACGGCGGTCGGTCACGATCCCCGATCCCGGTTCGTTGCGCGGGCGGGACAAGTCCCATCCCGCCCGGGAATGCCCGCTCCGTCCACCCCGACCCTCTGGATACGCTAACGGCGGTCAGGCCGGCGGCGGCGGATCGGGGGCCTCGACCTCGCCACGGCGCTGCAATTGGAGGGCGATGAACCAGCACAGGGAGGCCCAGGCCGCACCGATGCACCAGCCGGCCAGCACGTCGCTCGGCCAATGCACGCCGAGATAGACCCGGCTGAGGCCGACCAGCAGCGTCACGCTCACGCCGAGCGCCAGGACCAGGGCCTTGGCGCGCCGGTTGCGCTCGACGCGGGCGATCAGGGTCGCCAGCGTCAGGTAGGCGATCGCCGACATGGTGGCGTGGCCGCTCGGGAAGCTCGCCGTGAACACCTCCATGCCGTGGGGCACGAGGTCCGGCCGCGGCCTCTGGTAGAAGACCTTCAGGACGGTCGAGACCAGTTCGCCGCTGCCCACGGCGGCGAGGACGTAGAGGCCAATCCGCCGACGCCCGGACACGCCGAGATAGGCCGCCACCGCGCAAGTCAGGAACAGCACCGTGAAGACGCTGCCGAGTCCCGTGATGTCGCGCATCGTTTCCTCGAGCCAGGGCGGCCCGATCGGGTCGGCGAGGTCGGCCGGGTTGCGCAGGGCGAGCAGGATCTTGCGGTCGAGCGCCGCCGTGGAACCCTCGCCGACTTCGTGGGCGAGGAAGAAGAACCCGTAACCCAGGATGCTCAGGCCGAGCAGGGCGACGAGGGGACCGACCTCGTTCAGGCGCAGGCGCAGCCACACCGCCAGGGCGGGCTCGATCAGCCGGTTCTGTCGCAGGTTGGCCGGCGCCCTCATCGGGCGGTCTCCGGGAAGGAGGCGGAAGCCATCACGCGTTGTCTCCGAAGGGCAGGCGGGCGACCGCGTCCCATGGGCCGCCCCGATAGCGCCAGAGGAGCGTGGCCGGCGCGGCGAACCGGAACGGCGCGAACCCCGCCGACAGGTCGGCGTGGAGCGCCCTGGCCCGATCCGGTGCCACCTTGTTCTGCACCGTGACGTGCGGGCGCCAGCCCTGACGGTCCTGGGCGGTGAGATAAGGGGCGAAATCCTGCGCGAGGCGGTCACGGAAGCGCGTCAGCGCCTCGGATTCGAGGACGTAGGCGACACCGCGGCCGGTGAAGCGCAGGCCGGTCACCGCGACTTCCGGCGGCGGCACGGTTCGGGCGAGGGCGGTAATGGCCTCGATCACGCCCTGCTCCCGGTCGCCCGGCAGATGGTGAAACAGCGTCGCGTGGGCCGGAATGTGGTTGAGGGCGTCGGGAAAGTACCGGCGCCGCTCGCCATCGAACCGCGCGAAGGCGGGCACGTCGAAGGCAAGCGTCAGGATCAGGGGGTCCGCGTCCATCATGCGGGCCAGATGGCGCCCGCGGAGGCTCAGGTCCAGTGCAGAACCCGCGCCGTAGGCAGATCGCGGGCAAGGCATGCGGTGCAGTGGCTCCGCATCGCCTGCGTCAGGGGCTTCGGGAAGACGTGCTTCACGGAGCCGAACTTCGTCCGTTTCTCCACCCGATCCGCCTCGTCGAGGGGCAGGTCCGAACCGGGGCACCAGCGACGCAGGACTGCCGTCGAGCCGGGGGTGAACCGGTGGGTGATGAGTTCCGCGGTGAGGTCGAGGTCCGGCACGCCGGCAAGGGCGTCGGCGGCGATCAGCTCCGGGTGATCGCGGCGTTCAGTAGCCGGAGGGAGGGGGGACGGCATGGCAGACGGACGCAGGGCCGGCACATCGAGGTCCGGCCTAGTCGCCCGATCCCGCTGCGGCTAAAGCACCGGCATGTCAGCAGGCAAGGAGAGCGTACATGTCGGCCGCGATGRCTGGTTATTCCTCACCGGAGGAACCAACCGGGTCATGGACCGGTACCGCGGCGGCCTGCGGCACTGGCTGCTGCTGCGCGGCTGGGCGCGGCTGATCCAGGCGCGCGCGCGGAGAGCCGAGGGCCTCGGCATCCGCTGCCTCCACGTGATCGTGCCGGAGAAACTGTCGGTCTACGACGACAAGACCGACGGGCTGCGCTACGCGCCCGGCAAAGCCTCGACCCGCCGCCTCGCCCGCCGCCTCGCGCGACACCCGGCCTATCTCGATCTCCTCGCCCCCCTCCGCGCCGCCCGCGACGGCCCAGTGCCGCTCTACCTGCGCACCGACACCCATTGGACGATGCAGGGCTGCCTGCTGGCCTATCGCGCGATCATGCGGGCGCTCGGGGCGATTCCGCCGGTCGACATCGGCACGCGCCCCGGAATGGTCTCGGATCAGCTCATGGACCTCGGGGAGAAGCTGCCCGACCGGCCCCGGGAACGCGTCGAGCGCTTCATGCTGCAGCGCGACGCGATGCGGGTGGAAACCGGGCCGCTCCTGGCCGCCTACGAGGCTCAGGGGCGTGACCGGGAGGTGCATGTCGGCGCGCACGTCGTCTACCGGAACCCGTCACCGACCGCCGATCCGCGCAGGCTCGTCCTGTTCGGCGATTCCTGCGCACATTTCGACCCGTTCCTGCTGACCGGGCTGCTGGCCGAGAGCTTCCGCGAGGTCCATTTCGTCTGGTCGTCGAGCCTCGACTGGAGCTACATCGAGCGCGTGCGTCCCGACATCCTGCTGTTCGAGCTGGCCGAGCGCTTCCTGCCCAAGCTCCCGTCCGACGATTTCGACGTGGCAGTCTCCGGCCAGCGTGGCACGGGCGGCCGGCTCGCACAGATCAGGGCAGCGGGACTGCCGGGAGCCCCAGCGGCCGCGGCACCTCAGTAGATGGCCGGATCCAGGCGTGCGAAGTCGGTGATGCTGGCCGCCTGATATTTGGTAAAGGATTCCGGCGCGCAGGCGACCCCGATCATCAGGACGAGGAGCGTCGCGAGGCACGCGAGCGTCGCCGTGACCACGTCGGCATGGCGCCGCAGGGCATGGATCACCAAGCACCCGAACGTGAACAGGGCCGCCTCGGCGACGGGCACCAGCGCGAACGACATCACTTCACCTCCATCGATCTCCCGCCGGATCGTTTCGCTGCGGCACGCGCCCGGCGACCGGCGGGTACCCGAGAGATGGCGGATTTTGTTGCACCGCAACAGAAGCGTGGGCGCAAGCCTGCCTTGCGCGACGGTCGCGGGCTCACGGGAACCAGCGGCTTTGCGCCGCGAACGGAAACGGTCGAGCGCCCGCCTGCCGTCTTCCCAGACGCGATGCCCGACCCATGTCGTTCGCTTGGCCGGCGGAAGAGGATACGACGATGGGCCTCCTCGTGGATGGGATCTGGCGCGACCAGTGGTACGACACCGCCGCGACGGGCGGTCGCTTCGAGCGCAAGGCGTCGGCCTTCCGCAGTTGGGTGACCGCCGACGGGTCGGCGGGCGCCTCCGGCGACGGCGGCTTTCGTGCCGAGGCGGGGCGTTACCACCTGTACGTGTCATTGGCCTGTCCCTGGGCGCACCGCACCCTGATCGGGCGTACCCTGAAGGGCCTGGAGGACGCGATCAGCGTGTCCGTGGTCGATCCGCATATGGGCGCGGAGGGATGGGTGTTCGGGGACACGCCGGGGGCGACGCCGGATCCGATCCACGGCGCCCGGCGCCTCTACGAGATCTACCTGGCGGCGGATCCGTCCTACACCGGCCGCGTCACCGTGCCGGTGCTCTGGGACCGGCAGCGGGCCACCATCGTGTCGAACGAATCCGCCGAGATCCTGCGGATGCTGAACGACGCCTTCGGGGGCGCGGGGCCGGACCTCTATCCCGCGGACCTGCGCGCCGAGATCGACGCAGTGAATGCCCGGGTCTACGACCGGGTGAACAACGGGGTCTACAAGGCGGGCTTCGCCACAACGCAGAACGCCTACGCCCAAGCCTTCACCGCGCTGTTCGCGGAACTCGACGCGCTTGAGGAGCGCCTCGACCGGGGCCGCTATCTCTGCGGCGACCGCCTGACCGAGGCGGATGTCCGGCTGTTCACCACCCTGGTCCGGTTCGATGCGGTCTATGTCGGCCACTTCAAGTGCAACCGGCATCGGATCGCCGACTACCCGAACCTGTCGAACTACCTGCGCGACATCTACGCGCTGCCCGGCGTCGCATCGACCGTCGACGTCATGCACATCAAGCGGCACTATTACGAGAGCCATCCGACCATCAATCCGACGGGGATCGTGCCGCTCGGGCCGGATCTGGACTTCGCCGCGCCCAACGATCGCGCCCTGCGATTCGGCTGAAGGCTTCCGCCCCTCGACGGCAGGCGGGAAGCGCCTAGTTCGGCTCTCAACCGGAGGATGACCGACACGCCATGATGAACAGCCTGCGCCTCGCGATGCTCTGCGCCCTCGTCAGTCTGCCGTCGGCATCCCTTGCCCAGGCGGCCCTCCGGCTGGAGGGCACCTGCGAGAAGCTTGTCATCGGCACGCAGGATCTCAGCGGCTCGTGCAGCACCGTGCTGACCAACGCGGTGAGCCGCAACCGCACCAGTTTCGACTTCACCACCTCCGACGGGCGCACGCTCAGCTTCAGCGGCAACGGCGCCCAGCAGGAAGCCACCGAGGAGACCGATCCCCTGCAGCCGATCAACGCCGTCACCACCGGGACGGACGGCGCCCCGATCCTGGCCATCGGCGCCTGCCGCTTCTCCACGCCGGAACCGGGGCGGACCGCCATCACCTGTGAGGCCAATGCGGCCGATGGCCGTGCCTTCGCCGGCACGTTCGTGACGGCCGCCAAGGCGGCAACCGGTGCGCCGCCTGCATCGGCACCCCGCTGAGGCATCCTGGGCCTTGGACTGGTCAGATCATACCGGAAGCCCCATTTAGGGAACTCCACGAAAAAGGTTCCGAAGCCAGACCGATGCTCAACGATACCCTCGCCGGGGGCGGTGCCCCGGCCGGCGATACCGGCACCCTCATCAAGGACACGACCACCGCGAGCTTCCGTCAGGATGTCATCGCCGAGTCGATGAACCGGCCGGTGCTGGTCGATTTCTGGGCGCCCTGGTGCGGGCCGTGCAAGCAGCTCACGCCGGTGCTTGAGAAGACCGTCCGGGAAGCCGCGGGAGCGGTCGCCCTGGTCAAGATGAACATCGATGAGCACCCGTCGATCGCGGGCCAGCTCGGCATCCAGTCGATCCCGGCGGTCATCGTCTTCCAGAAGGGCCAGCCGGTCGACGGGTTCATGGGCGCGGTCCCCGAGAGCCAGATCAAGGAGCTGATCGGGCGCGTGGCCGGCCCCCAGGAGGATCCCATCGAAGCGGCCCTCGCCGACGCCGCGGCCCTGATCGAGGAGGGCGACCTCGCGGGCGCCTCCGAGATCTACGCGGCGGTGCTGGAGCAGCAGCCCGACAACGTCACGGCCCTGGCCGGTCTCGCCAAGATGCAGCTCGATGCCGGCGAGATCGAGAACGCCAAACGCGTGCTCGCCATGGTTCCGGAGGCGAAGGCAGGTGATCCGGCGCTCACCGGCATCCGCGCCGCCCTCGATCTGGCTGAGCAGGCCGCCTCGCTCGGCGATCTCGCCGGCCTGCAACGGGAGGTCGAGGCCAGTCCGGATGCCCATCAGGCCCGGTTCGATCTCGCGCTGGCGCTCGCGGCCCGGGGTGAGCGCGGTCAGGCTGTCGATCATCTGATCGAGCTGCGCAAGCGCGACAAGGACTGGAATGAGGACGGCGCGCGCAAGCAACTGCTGCAGTTCTTCGACGCCTGGGGCGTGATGGATCCCGACACGATCCGCGGCCGGCGCAAGCTCTCGGCGCTTCTGTTCTCGTGAGGTGCCGGCTCGCGCGCCGGCCCACCCTTCGGCCCCTCTGGGAGGCGCCATGAGCACCCATGCGAGCTACAAGGGTCCGGCGGATTGCCCCGCCGTGATCCCCGTCTTCCCCCTGTCGGGCGCGCTGCTCCTCCCGCGGGGGCAGATGCCGCTGAACATCTTCGAACCGCGCTATCTCGCCATGGTCGACGATGCCATGCGCACCGACAGGATCATTGGGATGATCCAGCCCGACCCCGAGGGATCGATGGCGGCCAATCCGAAACTTTACCGGGTCGGCTGCGCCGGCCGGGTGACCCAGTACGCAGAGACCGGCGATGGCCGATACCTGATCTCGCTGACCGGCATCACCCGCTTCCGCGTCGAAAGCGAACTGGCCTCGATCGGGCCGTACCGCCGTTGCCACGTCTCCTACGACGACTTCGCGGTGGACTTCGAACCGCGAGCGGGCGAGGAGCTTGTCGACCGCGCGGGGGTGCTCAAGGCGCTGCGCGATTTCGTGGAGTCGAACGACCTCAAGGTGGATTGGGCCGGGATCGACGAGGCGCCTGACGAGGCGCTTGTCAACGCCCTTTGCATGATGAGCCCGTTCGGCGTGCGCGAGAAGCAGGCGATGCTCGAGGCCCCCGACCTGAAGACCCGGGCCGAGATCCTGATCGCGGTCACGCAGATGGAACTGGTTCGGGGCTCCGGTCCCGAGTCGACGATGCAATAGGGCTGCACGCACGATGACCAACGACCTCACCGCCCCTATCGAGGCGACCCGCGTCGATCCGAAGCTTCTGGAGATTCTGGTCTGCCCGCTGACCAAGGGCACGCTGGAATATGATTCGGCCCGCCAGGAGCTGATCAGTCGCTCGGCCAAGCTCGCCTACCCGATCCGCGACGGCATCCCGATCATGCTGCCGGAGGAGGCCCGTCCGCTGACGGATTGAGCCGACGACCGGACCGTCCTCGCCGAGCGATCGAACAGGCCTCGCATCATCCCGGGGCCGCGCGGCGGAGCCCCTGATCCGCGGCCACCATCGGGCGATGTTCTGGGCACGAGGAAGGTCGGTCCCGCCGTGTCTGCGCACCAAACCCAGCCGGATGCGGCACCACCCGGAATGCTCCACAAGCAATCCGGATCCGAACATCGGCATACAGCCAAGCATTCGGTCGATGTAGCGTAGCGGCTGCGGTTCAGACCGGGTGCGACGCCTGATCTCACTTAAATTGCCGATCGGCCATACTCTCGCCGTCTCTGTCGTTCAGCCTAGCGTCATGGTGCATCGACGAGATTGACCGGGCACGCCGCACGACGCGGCGTCCGCAATGCCGAGAGTTTACCCCGCATGACCAAGCTGACCGCGGCCGCGGCCCTCGCCGCCGGCCTTCTCCTTCCGCTGTGCACGACCGCCAACGCGGAGCCGACCACGCATAACGGACGGTGGTCGGTGGAACTGGTCACGGAGACCGGTCTGTGCAGCGCCCGCTATACCTACGCGCTCGCCATCCGGGAGGGAGAGGTGCAACTGATCTCCGGCTCCGCCGGAGCCCGGGTGAACGGGCATGTCGGCGCCGACGGAAGCGTCGGTCTCACCGTGAGCAACGGGACGGCGAGCGGCACCGGAACGGGACGGCTCCGGGCCGGAAGCGGCGCGGGCACCTGGAAGGTCTCGTCCCTGTGCTCCGGCCACTGGACCGCGCGGCGCAGCGATACCCGCACCGCACAGGCCGATTGAGCTCTCTCAGGCGGCCGCTGCGAGCCAGCTGCGCGCCTCGTCGAGACGGGCGCGCTCGAACACTTTGATCTGCGTCGGCGACACGAAGTTGAAGGTCTCGGCCAGCGCCTTGAGCCAGGGCGCGTCCGTCACCAGGGCGACATGGCTGACGCTCTTCATCATCGAGATGCCGAAGCGCGGATCCTTGAAGAAGGCGGCGGGCTCCATGCCCTCGAACGCGCGAATGTCCTCGAGCAGCTTGATCTTGCCGCCCTTGTCGAGGTCGGCCTTCATGGCGGTCATCGCCGCATTCATCTCCTCGTCGGTGATCTTCCCGTCGACCACGATCTCAGCCACGTTCGAATCCGACGTCTTGGTATAGGTCAGCACTGATCGCTCCTCCGGGAATCGCGAGCGTCCCGTCGCCGGGTTCCGGCCAGGGTCCGCCGCCCGTGGCCCGAGCCATACCCGATCGCGGCGCGCTCGGGTATGGCTCTGGACCCATGCTCTGGCGTGCTTCCGGACGTCTACGTCGCCAGGAAGCGCGCGAAGTGTCCTACAGAAAGCTTTGCGGGTCGACATCGACGGCGACCCGGACGTTGCCCCTGATCTTCGGGCCGCGGGCCAGCCAAGCCCGCAGATAGGCCTGGAGGTCGACGTTGCGCTCGGTCTTCACCAGCAGCCGGAATCGGTAGCGGCCGCGCACCAGCGCGAGGGGCGCTTCGGCGGGTCCCAGGACCATCACGCCCTCGGGCGGGTCGGCGGCACGGGCCAGCGCCTGCCCGTGCGCCTCCGCGACTTCCCGCTCGCTCGCCGAGACGATCAGCGCGGCGAGCCGGCCGAACGGCGGCAGGCCGGCGGCTTCGCGGGCCTGAATCTCCTCGGCGTAGAACCGCTCCGCATCTCCCGAGAGCAGGGCGGCGATCACCGGATGATCCGGCTGGTAGGTCTGGACGAGAGCCCGGCCGGGCTTCTCGCCGCGCCCGGCGCGACCGGTCACCTGCTGCAGCAACTGGAAGGTCCGCTCGGCCGCTCGTGGATCGCCCGAGGTCAGCCCGATATCGGCATCGAGGACGCCGACCAGGGTCAGGAACGGGAAGTTATGGCCCTTGGCCACGAGTTGCGTGCCGATCACAACATCGCACGCGCCCGCCGCGACCGCGTCCAACTCCTGCCGAAGGCGCTCGGCGCCACCGGGGAAGTCGCTCGACAGGACGACGATGCGCCGGTCCGGGAACAGCGCGGCGGCCTCCTCGGCGATCCGCTCGACTCCGGGTCCGCAGGCGGTGAGGTTGTCGAAGGTGCCGCACTCGGTACAGGCGTCCGGCCGGCGCTCGGCGTAGCCGCACTGGTGGCAGACCAGCGCCCGGCGGAACCGGTGCTCCACGAGCCAGGTCGAGCAGTTCCGGCACTGGTAGCGGTGGCCGCAGGCGCGGCAGAGGGTCAGCGGCGCGTAGCCCCGGCGGTTGAGGAACAGCAGCGCCTGCTCGCCGCGCTCCAGGGTGTGCTTCACGGCGTTGACCAGCGGCGGGCTGAGGAAGCGGCCGCGCTCGGGCTGGTCGCGACGCATGTCGATGGCCGCGATGTCGGGCAGGCTGCGGCCGCCGAAGCGCTCCGGCAGAAGGATGTGCCGGTAGCGGCCCCGGGCGGCGTTCACCCGGGTCTCGATGGCCGGGGTCGCCGAGGTCAGCACCACCGGACAGCCTTCCAGCCGTCCGCGCACCACCGCCATGTCCCGGGCGTGATAATGGACGCCGTCCTCCTGCTTGTAGGCGGTCTCGTGCTCCTCATCGACCACGATCAGGCCCAGGCGGGCGAAGGGCAGGAACAGCGCCGAGCGCGCGCCCACGACCACGAGGGCCTCGCCCTCGGCCACGGCCGCGCGCAGGCGCTCGCGCCGCTTGCCGCCGATCCCGGAATGCCACGCTGCCGGCCGCACCCCGAACCGGGCGGCGAACCGGTCGAGGAACTGGGCCGTCAGGGCGATCTCGGGCATCAGGATCAGGGCCTGTCGGCCCGCCCGGACGCAGGCCGCCACGGCCTCGAAATAGACCTCGGTCTTGCCCGAGCCGGTCACGCCCTCGAGGAGGACCGGCCTGAGATCGACGGCGACCGCAGGCTGCGGGCGGTCCCATGGGAACGGCGCGACGAGGGCGGCCACCGCCTCGGCCTGCGCGGGGGAGAGCGGTGCCCGCGGACAATCGGGATCGGGCCGGGGCGCGACTGGCTCCGGTTCCACCGCCACCGTCTCCAGGGCGCCGTCATCGATGAGACCGTCGACCACCGACAGCGAGACCCCCGCCTCCTTGGCGAGGGCGCTCTTGCCCCGCAACGCCCCGTCGGCGGCGACCGCCAGCACCTTGGTGCGGGCCGGCGTGGGCCGGGCCGGGGGCTTGTCGGTGATGCGTACGGCCACCCGGACGGCCTCGACGGCCGCGGCCTCGTCGGGCAGGCGCAGCACCATGGCGAGCGCCGAGCCCTTCGGCGCCAACGTGTAGCGGGCGATCCAGTCGACGAGGCTGCGCAGGGGCTCCGACAGGGGCGGGTAGGGGAGGCGCCTGGTCACCGGCCGCAGGTTCGAGCCGCCGACGGTCTCGGTGACCCCCCAGACGACACCGACGATCTCGCGCGGCCCGAGCGGCACCTGGACCACGTCGCCCGGGGCGAGGTCGAACCCGGCCGGCGCCACGTAACTGTAGGGCGTATCGAGGGCCAGCGGGATCAGGATCTCGGCGACGACGGGCATGCAGGGCTTTTCGGGCGGGTCCGTTCCGGGTCCGTACCACAGGCCCGGGAAAAGAACCCGCCGCTTCAGCGCCGCCGCAGCCCCGGCACCAGCGGCAGGGCGGCGAGGCTCAGCGCCGCCATGGCCCAGAAGGCCGATGCCCCGAAGGATCCGTAGAGTGCTCCCGAGGCCAGGGTCGCGAGCACGCCGGAGAGGCCGAGGCCGAGGGTGCCGTAGAGCGCCAGCGCGGTCGCCCGGAGATCGGCGGGCGCGGATTCCTCGATGAGCCCCAGGCAGGCGAGGTGCAGGAGCGCGAAGCTCAGCCCATGGAGCGCCTCCGCGGCAGCGAGCCAGGGAATCGCGGTCGTGGATCCCAGAACCGCCCAGCGCAGGGCACCCGCACAGGCCGCCACCGAGACGCCGCCCGGCGCACCGATCCGCGCCAGGACGGGCCGTCCGACCACCAGGAAGACCAGCACCTCGGCGGCCACCGATACCGACCAGAGCAGGCCGGCGGTGCCGGCCCCGATCCCGGCGGAGCGCCACAGGATCATGGCGAAGCCGTCGTGCATCGCATGAGCGCCGATCACCAGGGCGGCGGCCAGCACCGTCCGGCGGAAGCGCGGCAGCGCGATCAGGGCCGGGAAGCCGCGCCACAGCGATCCGGCCCGGATCGCACCGGCCGGGTTCGCGGGCAGCGCCAGGGCCGCCGCACCGGCGGTGAGGAACAGCGTGCCGCTCGCGATCAGCGCGGCGGCGAGCCCGAAGATCCCGACCAGCCAGCCCGCGGCGGCCGTGCCGGCGATGAAGGCAGCCGAGCCGGCGCCGCGGACCCACCCGTACTGGAAGGCGGCCCCATCCCGGGCGGCGGTCAGGGCCAACGCGTCGGCGAGCGGTGCTGGGGCCGCGGTGCCGGCCGCGTACAGGAGCGCCGGCCCGATCAGTTGCGCCATGCCGGCACCGGGCAGATGCGCCAGGGCGGCGACACCCGCCAGCCCGAGGCTCGCAGCCAGGACGGAACGGCCGGCCTGCCGGTTGTCGGCGTAGGCTCCGGCCAGGGGGCCGACCACGAGGCGCAGGGCACCGGCTGCGGCGAGCAGGACGCCGATCTCGCCCGGCGTCAGGCCCCGCGCGGCCAGGAAACCCGGCAGGATCGGCGACAGACCGCCATAGGCGCCATAGAGGGCGGCATACAGGATCAGGAACCGGGCGAGCCCGCTTGTCCGATGGCCGCTGCCTGCCCACACCCGCATCAGCGGAGCCTAGCACCGGCGGGTCGTGCGGTGTCAGGCCTTTACCGACCTTCGATCAGCAGGGACGCCGGACCGCATAGCGATAGCGGCGTCCCTGGGCGTCGAGCAATTCGCTGTCGGATCCTTCCTGCCAGACGACCTCGTCCTGGGGACCGGCGGCGTTGGTCAGCGTTGCCCCGCGGACGATGTCGAGGCTGAGGCCGAATCCGTAATTGGTGGCCGCGGCGTCGGTGATCGCGGCCGAGATATCGGCTTCGTCGGGCAGGCAGGCGAAGAGCACGCCGTCGGCGATGGCCAGGGTGTAGGTTTGCACGGATGGGCTCCATGGGGCTCGGAGAGCGTGGACCGGCATGCGAGCGCCCCAACCTAGGGATCGAAGTCCGGATGTGAAGCGCGCCCACCGAATTGCTGCATTGCAACATTGCGTGAGAACGGGCGCGAGCCCTGGGCGTGTCCCCGTGGCGGCCCAGATGGCGGTCGAGATCACGGGCCATTTCGTCGATGACCGTCCCGGTTCCGGAGGCGTCCGGCGTGAACAGGTCGCGCGGCGGTGATCAGGATCGCTTCGGATTGCCGGACTCCCCGGGATTCCAGACGTAGCCGCCCCCATGGATACGAAGGAGCAGCCGGTCGCGGTTGGCCTCTGGCATCTGCCGGGGCTCGATCACGAAGGCGTTCACACCGCCGATTACCGCGGTCTCGCTGATGACGCCGCGTTCGCCGCGCAGGGCGGGGAGCCCGGTCGCCCCGGCATCGGCCAGCTTGTCGACCCGTACTCTCCGTGCCGCGGTGTCAGGCGGGTTCGCGTTCCATGCCGGATGGCGGTACGGCGCCGCTGTGCGGAATAGCGGGCTGACGGTCTCGGGTACCGGCGCCGCCGTGCCGGGAAAATTTCGGTTTCTTACGGCGGCCCGATCGGCGACCCACGCCTTCAGGCTCCGCGTTGGGGCAGGGCGGCGGGCGTCTCCGGCTCGACCACAAGGGTCGCCGGCACGGGACCGTCGCCCGCGAGCGCCTCGGCGATCGCCTCCGGTGCGATCGGCTGCTCCGACCCGGATCCCGCCGAATCCGGGGTGATCCGGGCGGTCTCCCGGCGCGGCCCGGCCTCCGCCGCAGCGGCGTGCTCGTCGGCGACGCGGGCCACGGCCTCGGGGGCGATCAGCCCGATCGCGGCGGCGTGCTCGGCCATGGCAACGCTGTCGGCGGCGAGCACGAGGCTCGACCCGGCCCGGGCGACGGCACCCGCCAGGCGCACGACCTCCTCGACCCGGGCGGCGTTGCGGGACACGTTCCGGATGTAGACCGCCAGCACCCGCCCGGGATTCTCCTCGACGATCTGCGCGTAGACCTCAGGGTCGTGCTGGCCGCTGTCGCCGATCAGCACGAAGGGCAGATCGCGGTAGAGGGCGAGCATGTGGCGGATCAGCGCCTGCTTGTGATCCGTCGCCCTTCGCGGCAGCGGGTGCGTCCAGGAGAGCCCCCATTCCCGCAGGAACAGCACCGGCCCCGCCGGGATGCCGTGGCGCTGGAAGAACTCCGACAGCATCTCGTAGAGGCCCCAGGGCGCACGGGAGACGTAGAGCATCGGGTTGCCCTCGGCGCCGCCGAGGCCGCCGTGCAGGGCGCGGTACAGGGCAGCCACGCCCGGGAAGGCGACCCGGCTCTCGGCATCCTCCACGAACAGCCGCCAGAGCATCGTCAGCTTGTTGGCGACGCCGGTGCGCATGACCGTGTCGTCGATGTCGCTGACGACGACGCAGCGGCACCGGTCGGGCGGGATGAAGACCGCGCCCTCGGCGGGGATCGGCGGGTCGGCGTCGAGGACGAGATCGACCGTGTGCCAGTCGCCCCCGTCCGCCGGGGGCGTTCGCGGGTACAGATGCACGCGGAAATAGCCGTCGCGGTCGGTTTCGACCCGGGCGGCGTCCCCTCCGAACCGGGCGGTCACGGCCGCCCCGGCCACCTTGTGACGGGCGATGCGGCGGCGCAGGTCGCGCCACTGCGCCCGCAGGGATTCGGGATCCTCGTCGGGAATGCCGGGCGACTGGCGAAACACCCGGCCGATCAGGAAGATCTCGTCGTGCGAGCCGTAGCCGCGATAGGGCTCGACCACGAGCCCGCCGCGGCCCTTGCCGCCATGCCCCTGCGCGCGGCGGACCGGCCGCGTGAGGACCCGCAGCGCCTTGGTGGCACCCCTGCGTACGCGCGAGGACATGGGATCGGCCGCTCTCAGGCGCTCACGCGGGGGGCAGCTCGGGGGTGAGTCCCATCGCGTCCAGCCCTTCCTCCAGGAGATCCCCGGCGTCGGGCGAGCCCAGCAATTCCCGCACGGCACCCTCGCCCACGGCCTCGCGCTCGCGGGCGAAGCGAACCGCCTCGCCCCATTCCTCAGGCTCCATGTCCCCACGCCCGACGTACAGGAGTGCCAGCAGCTCCGCGCGGGAATCGTCGTCGAGCCCGGCGATCATGCCGCGGACCTCGGATTCGGTGGCGTCGTCCGTCCCCGAGGTGAGGACGTCGGTGGCGCCGTCGTCGATCGGGTTCGAGCCCGAATCCGGATCGGTATTGCCCTCCTTGACCTCGATCGCGCGCAGTCGCGTGACGAGGTCGATGACGGTTTCGACGGCGATGTCCATGTGGTGATCTCCGGACTCTGGCAGGGTCGGGCAAGGGGAGCCCTCAAGCCGCGACAACGGACGAGCGGGCACCGGGTTCGCCCGATCCCCAGCGATAGCGGCTTGCGCGGTCCGCACCACTTCCCGGCTCACCGGCCGTGCGTTAGAGGCTGCAAGACTTTCCCGACGACCCGATCGATACCGGCGATAGACGTGGTTTTTTCAAAAACGTTCAGAATGTCCCTCGCCGATACCGTTCATCTTCGTGCGGGCAACTTGAGGTCCCGGCGCGTGGCCGGGCTGAGGCTGCGCGTTTCGGCTCTCGCGGGCCTCGGAGGCCTGGCCGGGGCCGCATTGCTGGGGCAGGGGACCGCCGTCGCCAAGCCCGGGGGCTACGAGGGCAGCGCGCCGAGCTGCTTCGTGACCGGCGGGGGCGCACTCGAGATCTGCCGCGAGGGCTCGGAGGCCGAGGGCGTCCTGATCGCGCCGGCCCCCTGCGCGTTCGTGCGCGGCGTGCAGATCCTGCGTCTGGCCCGGTCCGAGTCGCCCGGGCCGCTCCAGGCGGTGTTCCAGGGGCAGACCCCGGTGGCATCCCGCCGGGACGAGCCCTGTCCGGAGCGCCGGGCCACGGACAGCCGCGACGGGGGCGCCCTGCGCACCGGCCGCACCTTCGAGGCCCTGGCCACGACGCTGCCGCCCTCGGCCGACCGGTTCTGGGTCGACCTGCCCGAGCAGCGCGGGCGGACCCGCGGCTGGTCCGAGCCGACGCCGGCCGCCGAGGGGATCGGACCGCGCGACCCGATCGCGATCTCCGGCCGCGACTGGGCCGGAGAGGCCTACAGCTACGTCTTCCTGCTCGGGCAGGAGCGCGTGGGCGTCACCGGCGCCGCCGAGGCCGATACGAAGGATCGCGGCCGGCGGCGACGGTCGGAACCGGATGCGCCCACGGACGGGCCGGCCGATGTCCGGCGCCGCGTGCAGATCGAGGCACGCACCCTCGATTTCCAGACGTTCGAGATCCGCACCCGCACCGCCGACGGCTACGGGCTCGCCTGGACACCGTTCGAGACCGGCTCCGGACCCGGGCGGCGCAGCGACCCGCCCGCTCCCGCAGCGGTGATGGACGAAGCGGGGAAGCCAGTCGCCTCGGCCTGCACGGCCCCGGCCTTCGAGACCCACGGGCTCGCCGGTTCGATCAGCATCGTCGACCACACCTATCACTACGTCTACACGGACGTGCTGCCAGAGGATTGCGGGCTCGCCCCCGAGAAACGCCGAACCGGGCTCTTCCTGCGCACGGCGCAGGATTTGTCCGGACCGAAGGTTTGGTCGACGGCGCGGAAGCTCGCCGGGCCGCTGCCGCCCGGGACCCTCGTGCGGGTCGCCCGGGCCAAGGGCATGCAGCGCTGGGCGGTCTCCTACACATGCCAGCGGCCCGCCAATGCCCCCGGCGGACCGGTCGCCGACATCTGCCTGCAATACACCGCCGACCTGAGCCTCGACGGGATCGGAGCCCTCCAACTCTACGCCGATCCCGTCGAGGCGGGTCGCTCCTCCGCCTATCTCGGGCTGCGATCCGGCGGCGATGGCAGCGGCCGCTTCGACCGGAGCGCGCATTTCTGGATGACCGACGCGGAAGGCAACCTCGACACGCCCGCGATCTACCCCGGCAAGGCCGGCTTCCTCACCTGGCTCGACCGGCTCGCCCCGACCGCCTCGGGCCGCGACACGTCGAGCCTCTATGGGCGGCCCGTCTATTGGGCGACGTGGACAGTGCGCCGGATCGGGGCGCAATAAATCGGAGGAACCGCTATATCGGCGGCCGACCAGCCGCTTGAGGCGTGCCCGACGGACCCGATGGAAACCCATATCGACCTGTGGTTTGCCGCGAGCATCGTCCTGATCTCGCTGCTGCTCTCGGCCTTCTTCGCGGGGGCGGAGACCGCCTTCACGGCCGCCTCCCGTGCTCGGATGCACGCTCTCGAACAGGCGGGCGACCCGAGGGCGGCGATCGTCAACCGCATCCTGGCGATCCGCGAGCGCTTCATCGGGGCGATGCTGATCGGCTACAACATCGTGGCGATCGGCGCCTCGGCCTTCACCACCAGTGTGCTCACCGCGCTGTTCGGCAAGAGCGGCGTGATCTACGCCACGGTCGGCATGTCGGTGCTGGTCATCGTGTTCGCCGAGGTGCTGCCGAAGACGCTCGCCATCTCCAAGCCCGACAAGGCGGCCCTGCTCACGGCCCGGCCGGTGGCCTTCGCGGTGGCGCTGATGGGCCCGCTCGCCATCGCCATCGAGCACCTCGTGCGGCTGATGCTGAAGCCGTTCGGCATCACCATCGGCGAGCACCAGTCGATTCTCACCGCCGCCGAGGAACTCCGCGGGCAGGTGGCGCTGATGCACCGGGAAGGGGGCGTCGCCAAGGCCGAGCGCGACATGCTGGGCGGCCTCCTCGACCTGTCGGACCTGTCGGTCTCCGACGTCATGGTCCACCGCACCAAGATGCGGGCGATCGACGCGGATCAGCCCTCCGAGGACATCGTCCGCGCCGTCCTGTCCTCGCCGTACACGCGCATGCCGCTCTGGCGCGGCACGCCGGAGAACATCGTCGGCGTGCTCCATGCCAAGGACCTGTTGCGGGCGCTCGACGCCGCGGGCGGCGATGCCTCCGGCCTGAAGGTCGAGGCGCTGGCCCTCGAGACGTGGTTCGTGCCGGGCACCACGTCGCTGCGCGCCCAGCTCAAGGCCTTCCTGACCAAGAAGACCCACTTCGCCCTGGTGGTCGACGAGTACGGCGAGGTGATGGGACTCGTGACCCTGGAGGACATCCTGGAGGAGATCGTCGGCGAGATCGCCGACGAGCACGACGTCGCGGTCTCCGGCGTCCGGCCGCAGGGGGACGGTTCGGTGAACGTCGACGGCGGCGTGCCGATCCGCGATCTGAACCGCGCCATGGACTGGAACCTGCCCGACGAGGAGGCGACCACGATCGCCGGCCTCGTTATCCACGAGGCCCGGACGATCCCCGACCAGGGGACGGCCTTCAACTTTCACGGCTTCCGCTTCCAGGTGCTGCGGAAGGCCAAGAACCGGATCACCACGCTGCGGATCACGCCGCTCACCGCGACCGGCATCCAGGCGACGGCGCAGACGGAGGCGCAGCGCGGCACGGTCTGACCGCGCCGCGCCGGCGTGGTCTCGTCAGCCCGGCATCGCCTCCAGGCCCTCGGCGCGGATCCAGTCGCGCGTCCGGTCGAGGGCTCGGCCGAGCCGGTCGAACAGGGCGTCGATCTCGTCCGGCGCGATGATCAGCGGCGGGCAGACGGCGACGCGGTCGCCGACGAGCGCCCGCACGATCAGGCCCTCGGCCTGCGCGAAGGCCACGCAGCGGGCGGCCACGCCCTTCTTCGGGTCGTATTGCCGCTTGCTGGCCTTGTCGGCGACGATCTCTAGCCCGCCGATCAGCCCGAGGCCGTTGGCCTCGCCGACGATGGCGTGCTCGGCGAGGGCCGAGAGCCGGCGCTGGAAGTGCGGCGCCTTCTCGGCCACTCCCTCGATCACCCGGTCGCGCCGGTAGATCTCGATCGCCTTCAGCGCCACCGCGGCGGCGACCGGATGGCCGGAATACGTGGTGCCGTGCCCGAAGGTGCCGATCTTCTCGCTCTGGCCTACGAGCGCCTCGTAGAGCGGCGCGTCGATGCTCACGCCGCCGAGGGGCATGTAGGCCGAGGTCAGGGCCTTGGCGAAGGAGATCGAGTCCGGCCGGATGCCGAGCGCCTCGCTGCCGAACCACGTGCCGAGCCGACCGAAGCCGCAGATGACCTCGTCGGCGATGAGGCGGACGTCGTACTTCGCCAGCACCGCCTGGATCGCCGCGAAGTAGCCCCGCGGCGGCACGATCGCGCCGCCCGCGCCCATCACCGGCTCGGCGATGAACGCCGCGACGGTCTCCGGGCCTTCCCGCAGGATCGTCTCCTCCAGCTCGGCGGCGAGCCGGGCCGAATAGGCCTCCTCGCTCTCGCCGGGCTCCGCGCCCCGGTAATGATGCGCGCACGCGACGTGCAGGAAGCCCGGCAGCGGCAGGTCCCAGTCGGCGTGATTCGCGGCGAGCCCTGTCATCGAGGCACTGGCCACCGTCACGCCGTGATAGCCCTTCTGACGGGCGATGATCTTTTTCTTATTCGGCCGTCCCAGGGCGTTGTTGTAATACCATGTGAGCTTGACCTGCGTGTCGTTGGCCTCAGAACCCGAAGACGTAAAGAAGATCTTCGAGGTCGGAACCGGCATCAGCTCCTTGAGGGTCTCGGCGAGCTCGATCCCCGGATCGTGGCTGCGGCCGGAGAACAGGTGGGTGAAGGGCAGGCGCGCCATCTGCGCCCGGGCCGCTTCCACCAGCTCGGCGTTCGAGTAACCCAACGCCGTGCACCAGAGGCCGGACATGCCCTCGATGTAGGGCCGCCCCTCGGTGTCGTAGACGTGCACGCCCTCACCGCGCTCCAGAACCAGCGGGCCGGTGTGCCGGTGCGCCGACAGGTTGGTGTAGGGATGGAGAAGGGTTTCGACGTCGCGGGTCGCGAGGTTCGAGAGCATGGTTCGCAAGGTCCTCGTGCGAGGGTGACCGCCGCCACACTACCGACCCGATGCCCCGTCAGGTAGCCCGAAGGTTCTTCGGCCGGCCGTTGCCGGACGCATGCCACCCGCGATCGTCCCTCGCCCCGCACGCATATGCTCAACCCGGAAGCCTTCGTCGCCCAACCCGCCCCTGGCCGCGCCTGCGGCGCGTGCACGCTCTGCTGCAAGGTCTACGACGTGCCCGCAGTCGAGAGCGTCGCGGGCCAGTGGTGCCGCCACACCAGGGCCGGGCAGGGCTGCGCCATCCACGCCACGCGGCCCGATCACTGCCGGGCGTTCCACTGCCTCTGGATGACGGAAGCCTGGCTCGGGCCGGAATGGAAACCGGACCGCGCCAAGATGGTCCTGAGCCTCGATCCGCTCACGCGCAACATGAACGTGCAGGTCGATCCCGGGCAGGCGAATGCGTGGCGGCGCGAGCCCTATTACGGGCAGCTCAAGCGCTGGGCCGTGGCCTCGGTGCCGCTGCGGCGGCACGTGCTCGTCCACCTCAACAAGAGCACCACCGTCATCCTGCCCGACCGCGATGTCAGCCTTGGGGTTGTGGGCGCCGACGAGCGCATCGTCACCACCGACCGGATGACGCCGCAGGGTCCGAGCTTCGACGTCCGGAAGGTCCCGGCCTGAGGCATCCCGACAGGGTCGGCACCCGACGGCGCCGCCGGTCCCGACCCTGCGAAGACGGACGTCCGAGGCGCGCTTCCCCCCGATCCGCGTGGCGGTCGCGATGACGCGACGCGCAAGCCTTGCGAAGCCAGCCGCTTTGCCCAACTGATCGGGCATGACGACGGTTCACGATTTCAGCGTTTCCGCGGCAGACGGAACCCCTTACCCGCTGGCGCGGCATCGCGGGCAGGTGCTTCTGATCGTCAACACCGCCTCCCGCTGCGGCTTCACCCCGCAATACGAGGGATTGGAGGCGCTCTGGCGCCGTCACAGGGCTGCAGGCCTGACGGTCCTGGGCTTTCCCTGCAACCAGTTCGGTGCCCAGGAGCCGGGCGACGCCGCGGAGATCGCGAGCTTTTGTTCGCTGCGCTACGACGTGAGCTTCCCGGTACTCGGCAAGATCGCGGTGAACGGGCCGGCCACCGAGCCGCTCTACGACCATCTCACCCGAGCCCGAGCCGGGCTGTTCGGCACGCGCGCGGTCAAATGGAACTTCACCAAGTTCCTGGTGGGTCGCGACGGCCGGGTCATCGCCCGCTTCGCACCCGGGACCAAGCCCGCGGCCCTGGAGGCGAAGGTTCAGGCCGCCCTGGCCGAACCGGCCTGAGCCGCGCGCGGCACCTCAACGTCAGACAACGCCGAGTTCGGCGGTCTCCGGGACGGGGATACCGCGGCCGTCGGCACGTTCGCGCGCCCGCAGGATCGTCCGGAGGGGCGCGACCGGGAAGGGGCGCACGGCCTCGCGCAGAATACCCGTCAGGAAGCGGATCTCAGCGATCTTGCGCAAGGTCAAGCCGGCAGCACCGGCGCTCCGAGCCCGGATCTCAAGGTCCGAAAGCGCGTCGAACAGGGCGCAGCGCGCGTCCAGATCTCGGGAAGATTGCTTTGACGCGATCAGCGTAGCCAGCTCGCCTTCAAATCTGCATCGGACAGGCTGATCGGCGCGCATGATCGACTCAAACTCAATGTGCGCAGACCCTAAAACAGTGTTCGCGCTTTGTCAGCCGCTGACGCAGGCCGCGCGCCGTGAGTCCCGGATTGTTGCGCAATTGCATCTGCGCGGCCGGCCCCGGATCCGGTCACCGGTCGGCACCCACGATCGCCGCGGCCGCCTCGAACTCCGTCCGGCGCGTTTCGAGGCGCGCTTCGGCCTCGGCGTCGCGCCCCCAGACATCGGCTTGATAGGTTTCATCGACATGGGCTGCGGCCCAGGCCTCCGCCGGCGTGAGGCGCCCCCTGTGCACCGCCAGCGCTATCAGCAGGGAGCCGGTCAGCGTCGTCAGCGTGTGCAGGCCGGTCAGCCGGAACGGGTCCGTCACCGCGGCCACCGCCTCCGAGAGGGCTCGCACCGTGTCGGCGGGCTGCTCGACATGCATGACGCCCTCGCTGAGGATCACCCGCGCGCCGAACGCGTCCCGCGCCCAAGCGAGGATCGGGTCCCAGGCCGCCGCCTGCGCCGCCACGAGCCGCTCCGGGTCGCCAGCGCGGTAGGCCACGAGATCCGTCCCCGCATAGGCGCACAGATCGTCCGCGACCGCGGCGAGGCGGGGCGCGACCCCGTCGATCGCCGTGTTGGCGAGCCGCGTCAGGGGCATCCGCGCCGGGTCGATCACTTTGTCCTGAGCCGCCCATTCCGCCGCGACCTTCTCGGCCAGGGCGCGGCTCGGAAGTCGCAGCGGGTTGCGGGCCGGCGTGTTGGCCGGACGTCCGTCCAGGGTCAGCCGGTATCCTTCGCCGTCCTCGGCGAAGCCGGACTCCGTGTAGAACCGCCGGGGCAGCGCCGGCTTCGAATGGCCACGGGCCGCCCGGATCGGGTCTGGCCGCTCGCCGTCGCCCGGTTCGCCGAGCCATTCTGTCGTCTGATCGCTCATGACCGCGAGATAGGCGTTTCCAGCCCGACGCGCGAGCCTTTCGCGATCAGGCGATCGTCGCAAGTCCGTCGAGAAGTTGCACCTCCAGCGCTGCGGCGCTCGGCACCACCGTCAGTGCCCCGGCCCCGTAGAGTGCATCCGGGGGGTGATAGCCCCAGGCGACCCCGATGGCGGTGGCCCCCGCCGCAACCCCCATGGCGATGTCGAAGGTGGTGTCGCCGACCATCACGGTCGCCCCGGGCTCGCAGCCGGCCTCGCTGATCGCCTGCTGCAGCATGGTCGGGTCCGGCTTGGACGGTGCGTCGTCGGCGCTCTGGGTGGTGACGAACCAGTCACCCCAACCATAATGGGCGATGAGCCGATCGACCCCGCGCCGCGACTTGCCGGTGGCAAGGCCTATCAGCACGTCGCCCCGGGCATGCAGCCGGGCCAGAAGCTCGGCCATCCCGGGGAACAAGGGCTCCTCGTGCGCGGGATCCAGCCGCAGGCGGTTGTAAGCCTGCTTGTAGCTTTCCGAGAGTTCCGCGACTGGGCCGTCCTCACCGACGAGGCGGCGGAAGGCCTGCGGCAGCGACAGGCCGACCACGGACAGCGCCTCACGCCGACCCGGCGCCGGAAGGCCGTTCTCCGTGAAGGCCACCTCCTGGGCCGCCACGATCAGGTGCTGACTGTCGACGAGGGTGCCGTCGACATCGAAGACGATGAGCCTCATCGCCGACGACGCGCCGATGCCGTTTCGAACAGCGGTGCCGGCATGCGGGTCCCGGACCCCGTCACGGCTTCCGGCCCGGCTGAGCCGGCTGCCCGACCGCGGCGGGCTGCCCGACCGGGAGGCGCGTCCGCTCATAGCCGAGCCGGCAGCGGATCAGGAACCGCCGGCGCTTGCCGCCGCGCAATCCGCGCTGGTGCGAGGCCCGATTGCAGGCCGCATAGGAGCGGCGACGGCGCTCCGCACGGGCATTGGTCGACGGGCGCGGTGCCGCCTGCGCGGGGGTCGCGGCGGCGCCCGGGGTGGCGGCCGGATGCTGGGGGGACGTCTCGACCGGGTGGGTGCCGTTCGCCGCCGGGGCCGGCTTGGCTGCCTCGCCCGATGCGGCATGCGCGGTGGTTCCGGCGAGGCACRGGGCGGCGAGGCAGGCCAGCATCGCGAGCTTCATGCGTCAGGGTCTCGAACCGCAGGGAACAGGCCCCGCGGCGGATCAGCGGGGCGCCGGGCAGCATATGAGGCGGCGCAGCCGATTGCCAAGGCATGCCCTGCGCGGGACTCCCGTTTGGACGGCCGGATTCCTGCGGGCTGCCACCAAACCGTCAAGCCCGCGCGGGACGGTGGTCATGTGACGGGAGGGGCGATCTGCCGATGAACCTCGTGCTGCTGCCCGGCTTCATGACCGATGCCGACCTCTGGACGGACATGGCCGACCGGCTCGCGGAGGTCGGGCCGGTCCAGCATGGCGACCTCAGCCGCGACGACGCCATCCCCGATATGGCGCGCCGGGTGGCCGCGGCGGCGCCCGCCCGGTTCGGCCTCGTCGGATTCTCCATGGGCGGGTACGTGGCCCGCGAGGTCGCGCGCAGCGTACCCGATCGGGTGCAGGCGCTGGTGCTGATCGCCACCTCGTCGCGGGCCGACACGCAAGCCCAGGCGCGCCGGAAGGCCGCCGCGGTCGCCCAGATCCGCCAGCATGGCTTCAGGGGTCTCAGCCAAGCCGCAATCCTCCAGTCCGTGCATCCGGGGCGGGCCGGGGATGCCGCTCTGATCACGCGGATCCGGCAGATGGGCGACAGGTTGGGCGGTCCGGCCTTCCTGCGTCAGGCCGGCCAGGCCCGCGCATCCGATCGCGACCGGCTCGGCGCGATCAGATGCCCGACCCTGGTCGTAGCGGCGGCCCAGGACGTCCTGCGCAGCCTCGACGAGGCGCAGGAGTTGCGGGACGGCATACCCCGCGCGACTCTCACGGTGATCGACGGGTCGGGCCACATGCTGCCCCTGGAAGTCCCCGAGACCCTGGCGGACGCGATCGTCCCCTGGTTGCAGGCTCAGGCTTCCGGAGCCTCGACGATCGGGTCGTAGCGGCTGGCATCGAAGCCCAGGAGGTTCCAGCTCTGGGCCATGTGGGGCGGCAGCGGCGCGCTCACGTCCACGGGCTTGCCGGTGCGCGGATGCGGAATGACGATCCGGCGGGCCAGCAGGTGCAGACGGTTCTGGATGCCCCCCGGCAGCTCCCAGTTCTCCACGGAGAAGTATTTCGGGTCCCCGACGATCGGGTGGCCGATATGGGCCGCGTGGGCGCGCAGCTGGTGCGTGCGGCCGGTGACCGGCTTGAACGACAACCAGGACAGCTTCTGGGCAGCCTGATCGACCATCGCGTAATAGGTCAGGGCGTGGCTCGCGCCCTCGTCGCCGTGCTTGGCCACGCGCATCCGCGCGTCGGCGTCGGTCGCCTCCTCCTTGGCGAGGTAGGTCGAGACGCGGCCCTGCCGGACCCGGGGCACGCCAGCGGTGAGCGCCCAATAGATCTTGCGCGCCGCCCGGGACCGGAAACTCTTGGCCAGCGTCGCGGCGGCGAGCCGCGTCTTGGCGATGATCAGGCAGCCCGCCGTGTCCTTGTCCAGCCGATGGACGAGGCGCGGCTTCTGGCCGTCCGGGCCGGTGAGCGCGGCGAGCAGGCCGTCCACGTGCCGGACCGTCCCCGACCCGCCCTGGACCGCGAGTCCGAAGGGCTTGTTGAGGATCATCATGTCCGCGTCCTCGTAGAGGATCAGCGAGCGAATGAATTCGGCGTCGTCCTGCTCGCGGGCGGCGTTGCGCGGCCGCTCGGAGGGCTGATCGAGGCGCAGGGGCGGTACCCGCACGCTCATGCCGGGCTCCAGCCGGTCGTTCGGCTTGGCGCGCTTGCCGTCGACCCGCAATTCGCCCTTGCGCACGATGCTCTGCACGCGGGTGAACGGGAGCAGCGGGAAACGGGCGGTGAGGAAACGGTCGATCCGCATACCGGCCTCGTCGGGCTCGACCACCAGGGTCTGCACCCCGGACGCGAGGGTCGCGGAGGCGGCGGCGCGCTGCTCGCGTCGGGTCGGACCGGGGGATGGGAGAGCGGCGGGGGCGGGGGCGGGGGCGTCGGACCGCTTCGCCCTGGGCCTTTCGTCGGACTTCGCCGGCCCGGGGCCGCGCGACCGGACGGCGTCGCGGGGGGGCTTCGGGGGCCGCACCGGGGCCGCGGCGGCCGCGCCCTGGG